>JAQXIM010000001.1 GCA_029007785.1 Clostridiales bacterium
GCCCTGCCAATATCATCTGCATATCCTTAGATGACAGAATTGTCCGATCCATCTTATAGCCATCCATTATTCCGCCGCGTATGACCGTAATCTGCTGTATATCGCCTGTACAAGAGCCATGCATAAGCTGACCCTTACCTATACGGGCAAGCCTTCTCCTTTTCTTCCCAACCCGTAACACAAAGATCGAAAAACAATAAAAGGAGAAAAATCATGAGTCAAGTAAAAACAAAAATGTGAAGCAAAAAAACAACAGCCATTCACCAACATCAGGTATTCTTTTAGTGTTCCAAATCGGGATAGGTTAAGTAATCGTACAAGACCATCCGATAGTAATATAAGACATAAATAGGGTATTCAGGATAGCAGTCTCTTTTTCCACGGATTTTCAGATTTCCGTGATGGATTGTAATATATCTCTCTGAATATCCTTTTAAGATACTATCGATATTAGTGAAGCATTTCTCTTCCAGGTTTTTTTGACCATTCTGTCTGTAATAATAAGCATTCTTGATTAATGCATCTGCCAGTATCAATTCAGCACAGATTTCATATTCTTCTCCAGGATTGATTTCGTAAGGGAAATCTTTATGCGCCATTTTAGAACGGGGCTCATATTCGAAATGTTCGAAGTAGCACTCCCGATCTTCTTCCTTATACCAAACCTCATCCATAGATAGTTCTTTCAGCAGATTCATACAGATTTCATTTACTGCAATTGCTGCGTTGGAAACGGAATCGGAGTGATTAAATATGTAAGGAGTTAAGGATCGGGATAATAATGCTGCATTTACATACTTTTTGGCAGGAATGTCTCCGGATACCTTGTAAAAATATGCAAGAGTACGATCGATGGCTGCCTTGACTCTATCCAGATCCTGCTTCAGGGTTTTCTTATTTGTTTCACTGATCTCCAATGAAAGCATGGCTGCTATGTCTTTTTCAAGCTTGCAAAATACGTCAAAGCAGAATAGCGTGGGCAGCATTTTGTCCTCATTATTGCCAGGCATGGAGCTCCAACAGTAATATCTGCCATAGGTTGGGCTTTTTTTGGAAATCATTACATTGGAAGAAATCAGCCAGTCAATGCTCTCTTTGATTACTTCATAACGATTGAAAAGCTGTGTTCTTTTCTGGGCCTTCAGTCTTGGTACGGCCTCATTATACTCCCTGATTGCATTTGTTAAAAATCCGGTTGATAATAGTGTGGACAGGCTTAAGGTTGTTTGATTAATGGTACCGGAGGTAAACTTGTTATTATCCCAGGATGCCATCCAGGTGCCGTCAACCGGATCCCTCAAATATAGTAATAACTGGATCGCACTATTGACATGTCCCTTCAGTTTGGTCTGATCTATTTCCTGGGGCACATGGCCGGTAAGCTGACAATCCTGCTGTATCCAGTTGTTCAGCAGCAAAGCACCAAAACAAGTGGCACATACAGAAATACTGAGATCTTCTGCATCGGGATCATAGTCATCCATGTCCACGTCCCAGGTATTAAAGTATTTCTCCTGTTTCAAGCCGCACTTCTCAAGCATTTCGTTATAGTTTTTTTCGAACAGAAGATGAATGGCACGATTAATATAGCTTTTGGAATTACATTTTTCAATGATTTCCTTTTGCCTTGGCCATATAATGTTGCCGGATACGGATTCACTGATATAAAGCAGATGGGATTTGAAGGTTTCTTCCTGATCTGTATTTTTCTCCCTAACAGACAGTAAATGAGAAACTCTATCCGCGGGAAATTCATTACCGTCGACGCCCACACCGGTTCGATGTACGAATCGATTGATGTCATAACCCTGAGAACCATAGATCTCCTTCAAAACAGGCTTTATTTTTATCATTTTAAAATGGATACTGTTATATACCGGAACAAAAGACACACCATGTTTAAAACCATTCAGCAATTCCACATATGCTGCATTTTCCCTGGCAAGATGGTCAAAATCTATTTTATTACCGGATTCAAAGTCATCAAAGAAGGAGTTGGATAAACAGACAATGATGCGATCACATGTTTTGATCATCCCCTCTGATTTCATAAAATCGTAATCTGCCTGATCCCGATCAAAGAAAACAGGTGCAAATCGATCATCATCTTTGATTAATTCGTATATGGATTTTGCCATATTGAGACTATAATCGTGATCAATGGTTCCGCGATAGCAAATAAATGTTTTGAAATTCATCTTCCAACCCTCCTCATTTCAAATAATTGGTTTCAATATATTCGTTGTAATATCCCTCAATAGCCGGAATCTCTGATATTCTTTCATACCCCAGGCTTTTGCACCAGGCATCATTAATGACACACAAGGTTTCTACGTATAGATCCCAAATCTGCTGTGCTGACAGTTCCTTTGTGTGGTACACCGGGAAGCTTTGTCTGTCATAGCGGTTCCAATCCATGGAATCCAGTATCAGCCCTCTCTTACTGTAGTCTACCCCTTCCATGGGATAGGGAACGTATAGGGTGTTTTTGATTTCATCAATGTAATGTTTTTCTAACAGAAAACGGAACTGCTCCAAAGTGGTCATGTGGCTTTCATAGGTGGTGCCGGGTAAGCCTAAAACAGTGTAGGCGGCGATGTAAAGATTGGTTTCTTCCTTTATCATTTTGACCTGCTTCAGAAAAACCTCATAGGATAAGGTCCGTTTATTCTGTAATAACAGATCCATATCAACACTTTCTAACCCTAAGCGAATCTCTCTGAATCCAGCCTGCTCCATTTTCCGAACCAGTTCAGGTGTAAGGAGATCTGCACGCATATCGCAGCTTAAGATAAATGGATGGTTCAGCTGAATCAGCCTGTCACACAAATCAAAAGCCCCCTGGACAGATCCTCCAAGAACACTGTCAAAGAAGTGAATCAATGTTTTTTCCGGCAGCATCTTCATGAACTGAGAGATCATGCCATCCTCCGCTGCTTTAAAATGTGGAGCTAAGCCGTCTGCACAGTAGCTGCAGTGGAATGGACATCCCATAGCAGAAAAGGTATTGATTGCATAGTCTTTTATCGGATAAGGCAATAGAGAAAAATCAGCATATACCGCCGGTACATGAGGAAGATCCGTACCCGCGAGCTGTTTTGCTGACTCATACTCAAATCCTGTAATAAATTCATCAAAAACAGGAAAACGTTCTTTGGTCTCCTCCTCATCCAGAGTCACATGAATTCCACCAAGATAACACCTGGTTTCCGGACTGACGGCCTTCACCTTCTCACACAGTCCGGCAGCTTTGGGAACAGTGGGGCATACCGTGGAAAATGCAATAGTCTCCGGCATTGGTTGTCCCCTTTCCAGAGCCTCTTCCAACATCTCCCAATGTATGTATTTTACCGGAATATGGTTGCAGGCGAGAATGGTCGCAATACGAAGCAGCCCCATTCCATAGGTTTTTGTTTTTACATCCGCTGTAGGACCAATCATTTTCCAACGTTTGTATTTTTTTATATGGAAGTATTGCTTTTTCTGTTCTGCTAATCTTTCATCAATTGGCTGTTCATAGTAGGTGTAATCCACTAACCAAATCATATATACAATATCCTTTGTGCCATATCTGTACTGAATCAGATTTCCACTTCGCAGATGCAGCAGTAGTGATCAAATCCGAAATCTGCAGTTTTCCATTTTGTAACTGTGCAATGATTGCTGACAAAAATATGGTCATCACTTCGTCCTGAAGGACGGGTTTCCCCCGAAAGGACAGAATGGTACTGCTGATATAGTTTCGGCATAACTCTTTCCAGTTTGCTGGAATTAAAATCCCCGGCAATGAGAATCGGATCCTGCGCTCCTTCCTCTAAATCACACAGGTATTTTTCCAGTGTCCGGAAATGAAAAACGAAATTTTCCTCATCTGCCTTAAAACTGTGAAAAGGGAAACAATGACCGGTAATAAAATGGATTCTTTGGTCACCCACCATAATCTCCGTCATAAGAAATCCCTTATTATGACTTACAAGAATTTTGCCATTTTTGTTGTACGTGATTTCCGGATTAGGAAGTATCATGGTTTCTATCTTTGCAAATGCATACTTACTGACAATACCCACTCCCATGGTTTTTCCCGGGAGGATATGAGAGGGAGACAAGGGCAGCTCCTGGTAATACTCATAACCACAGGTCTGGCCTGTCAATTCCGCAAGCCCTGCATTTTTCTCATCTTTCACAGGGGATTCTTCCAAGGCAAGAATATCAATATTCTCATTCCGGATGAGATTTCCAAGAAATGATACAATGTCAAAGTCTCCATTTCCTTTCCAGTCCATGGGAACGCCGCAGCCAATGTTGAATGTTGCTATTTTCAGATGCATGATATGTCCCTCTCTTCTGCCCTTCTTTTACCGGAGTATGCCTATTATAAATAATAAGACGGTATGAGTCATATATTGAGTATTTATCGAACTATATGGAGTAATTGTCATGTTATACTTGCTTTCAATTATTTCTGTCGATCATAATGACAGTTCTATTCATATTAAATCAGAATGCAGTCATCGACACATTTTTATCATAAACATTTCTGTTTAAATATGAGTAATAATGATGATACCTGCAGTAACAATTGCCAACGGAAGATAAAACCAAAGTTCTGTCTTTGAAAAGAAGCAATTACCATACTCGTTCTTTTTCGTGTTAAACTCGGGAAGATTTGCATTCATGCTGAAATCAATCTCCTCCAATTTCTGCTTGCGAACCGTTTCATACAAAGAACGGTACAATCTTTCCTGCATCAGGTAATAGGAATCCAGGCCCCAAAAAACAATGATTGGAATATATGCCACTAAAAAGTATATTTTGTCAACATCCTTTCCAGCAAGGGCGAATATACCGGCAACCAGTGTTACTGCCCATCCTTTTAAAGCAAAGGAATTCGAAGCCATTCTTGTGATTACACCCTGAATCATTTCCAAGTGTTTTATTTTGTTTTCCATAACACAAACCTCCCATATAATCAAGTGCTCCTATCATTACACATCCTGTTTTTCATGGTCATTACGTTTCATAGGTGATATTGAGACTTCCTCTTCTCGCTTCAAGAATCATGAACTCTGTTTACGCTTCACAACTTCTTTGAAGATAAGCTTCCAGAACTTCCATGCTTTTTTCATCCGGGACTTCCCCGGTATAATTCCGCAGAGTTCCGATGACATTCTCTATGTTGTACATACAAGAAATCTGATAACTCCGATGAAGGCAAGTGTCAAAACTCCATTGATACTGCAGACAGCAGCTCTTGATTTACTGCCCTTTATTATGATTATATCAAAATCCCGGCCTCCTTAACAGGGGAACCGGGATGAATTTTATCTTTGAAAAATCAATTAACTGTAGTAGTAAGTCTAGTGTCTGTCCTTCAGGAAGGTGCTGAGTAAGATTGCGATTACAAATACACCGGCTACGGAGTTTCCTGCAAAGATACTTCCGATAACTGCCGGGAAGGTGGAGAAGAAGGACACATCAACCATGGTTACGCCGATTCCGATACAGAAGGAAAGGGCTACGATGGTCATGTTCTTTTCTGTAAAGCCGCAGCCTGCAATCATCTCACAGCCGCTGAATACGATGGAACCAAACATCATGATGGTACAGCCGCCCAGTACCGCATCCGGAAGGGAGTTAAAGAACGCTCCGATCGGCGGGAAAAGGGATGCGATAATCAGTACCAGAGCCCCCATCAGAATAGTGAATCGGTTTACAACCTTTGTCATTGCAACAAGGCCTACGTTCTGGCTGAAGGATGTGATCGGGTTGCATCCGAATAATCCGGAAAATGCACTGCAGAAGCCATCGCAGCAAAGGGATCCCTGAATCTCTTTTTCAGTAATATCTCTTCCGAGGCCGCCCTTGCAGACAGCCGTTGTATCACCGATTGTTTCCGCTGCGGAGACCAGGTAGATAATACCGATCGTCAGGATTGCTCCGATATGGAAGGTTGGCATATGTCCGCGCAAAAATACAGGAAGCGGAATGTTTATTAATCCGACCTGAGCTACGGTTGTCTTGAACTGTTCAAAATCAACCATCGGTGCAATGCCGGCAACAGTCAGAATAAGGGAAAAAATGTATCCGACGAAAAGCCCTGCAAGCACGTTTAGATTTTTCCATACGCCCTTTGCATAATGCTTATAAACAAGACAGCTGATCAGTGTAACGGTTGCTGTTAACAGGTGATACCAGGCACCGAAATCTTCTGCACCCTGTCCGCCGCCAAAAGAATTCATACCAACCGGCAGCAGGGAAAATCCGATGGAACAGACAACGCATGCGGATACGATCGGCTTAATAAGCTGTCTCCAGTACTTTGCAGTAAGACCCAGACAGCCTTCAATGATACCACCAACGATGATGGCACCGATCATGCCCTCATAGCCCCATTCCGGGTTACATCCGACGGTGAGCAGAGATCCAAGGAAGGTAAAGCTTACGCCCATTACGATCGGAAGCCTGGAACCGACTTTCCAGATCGGATACAGCTGAATCATGGTTCCAATACCTGCAACAAACATGGCACACTGCAGCAGCTCTGCAATCGCTACTGCACTTAACCCGCCTCCGTCAGCAGGCCCCACACCGTTTACACAGACTGCGCTGCAGACAATAAGTACAGGCGCAAGGTTTGCCACAAACATCGCCAGCACATGCTGTAAACCGAAGGGAATGGCCTTTAAAACCGGTACCTTTCCATCGAGCTTGTAGATATTCTCGACGGAAGAATTTGAATTACTGCTCACTTTCATATCCTCCTTGGTGAAATGTTGTTTTGTATTTTGATCTTTCTTTATTTTTTCAATTGTTCAGATTCACTCTGCTTTCTTTATTCTTTCAATTGTTCAGGTTCACTCTGCTTGATGTTTTTTCAGGATCAGGCTTCCAGTTTTCTTTTCTGACGGCATGGATACACCTCGCTGCCGGTTAATGTGTAACCTTAAAATAATCTAAATACGCTTTATATTTATCCTGCTCTGTCTGGTAAGCGGTGCTTTTGCTTCACGATAACCATATCGATACAGCGGAAGTGGTTTGCTTTTTCTATGATATCATTCACATGGAAAATTTCAATCATTTTTCTATGTTTCTTCTTTTTATTTTTTCCATTCTCAAATTCTTTTTGCTGCTCAGGCTTTCCACACAAATATTGCAGCAAATCCAAAGGCTTACCTCAGCTAATTTAGCTTTATTGTACAAAAAAACTTTCGATAACCGACGAACTATCTTCCGATTATTGGCCGCCGTGCATAACTTAGGTACCTTTCGCCGCGCAGACCGGATCGTCGTATTGGAAAACGGATATATCGCAGCCTGCGGCAGTCACGAAGAATTGCTAAGAAGCTGCAAAGCTTATCGGGACATCTATGACTCTCAGATAGGAAAGGAGGATCCATATGGCAGATGACAGGAAAATTATGGAACGCTCGATTCCCGGTATGAATCGGCACGAACGATTTGCTGAAACAGAACACGCAGAAAACCCGGGGGCTGCCATGAAACGAATCGCCTCTTATTTTGCTCAGGAGAAGATACTGGTTCTTGGAATGCTATCGGATATATAGCTCACGGGAAATGAACAATGCCTTCATTTCCCGTGAGCCATATTCGTTACTCCAGGCTGAATTTTTTCTTTACATAATACTCCAAAAGATCAACACAGCAGTCACAGCCGATTCTTGCTGAATTCAGCGTAAGGTCGTAGTTGATGGGATTCCTCCAATCCTGTCCCTTTGTCTGATAACGATAATAAGCCGCAGGGTATTTATCTGTTTTTTCACTGAGACGATGAGCTTCTGCTTCCGACATCAATTTTTATTATTGCAAAATTTTCCATTTTCCTTCAATTCAACTTTGCGATTTTTTTCGTAATGTGATACTTTATATATAAGAATATATAAGAAAACATCTGCGGAGGATTTGGCATGGCTGAGCAAAAAGTAAAAAAAAGACTTTCCGAAGTTGCGTATGAGCAAATCAAGTCTATGATAGTAAATAACGTATACCGTCAGGGTATGATGCTCAGCGAGAAGCAGTTATGTGCTACGCTGAATATGAGCCGTACACCGGTTCGGGAAGCCATTCATATGTTGGTTACCGAAGGCCTTCTGGTGGTTCGTGATGGTGTAGGTACTTTCGTAAAGGAGCAGAGCCAGAAAGACATTGAAGATGCTTATGAGGTCCGGCGTGTTCTGGAGGTCCTTGCCGTTCAGACCTCCATGTATCGTTTTACCGATGAAGAGCTTGACGATCTGGAGGCCATGTTCCTGGATATTCAGCGCCGCTATCACAGTCACGATGGCCTGAGCATTGAAGAGTATGCAGACGCCGACTGGAAATTCCATGATATGATTGTGCGAAAGTCAGAAAACGAATATGTGGAGATTGTAATCACACCAATCCGTATGACGCTCCAGAGATATCAGCAAATGTCTGTCTCTGTTATTGCCGATGTGGAATCCAGTCTGAATGAACATCTGGAAATCATTCAATGCCTTCGCTGTCGGGATAAAGAAAAACTGATTGAACTGTTGGAACAGCATATCTGCTATACCTGATGACACTCTTATTCATGTCTATAAAAGAAGCTTACCTGGAGTATATACCGTTTTGCCAGCGAAACGGTATATACTCTTTTTTTACTAAAATTCTCTCATCAGATCCTCTTTTTCTTTTGGTATTTTCCCAAATTAACTCTTGTAGATGTATACATCTACTGCGCCATCGCCGAAAATATAATACTTTTTATGCAAAATCTCAGATTTTGTTATGTTTTTAAAGGTTTTTTCATGAATCCTTCTGTCAAAATATCAAAAAAACAAATTGACATAGATGTATACATCTGCTATCATCATTTTATAAAGAGAGCAGACGCGTCCTTGCACAAAAAGAAATATCCATGACGCAAAGCAGACATCATCACCCTGCCGGGGTCAACGGATATCATCTTTGAAGGAGGGAAACCCAGCTCCAAACGAAAAGAGGAAGAGGAGGAAATTTATGGGAAAACTATTGAAATTTATTGATGAAAGCCTGGAAGAATGTCTGGCCGCCATAGCCATGATGCTGATGGCGATCATTATGGGCATGCAGGTTATCGCCAGATACGCGTTCAATTCTTCACTGTCCTGGCCGGAGGAAATCAGTGTATATCTTCTTATGTGGATGGGGTTGATTTCACTCAGTTACTGCGTCAGAAAGAATGCATCCATTAAGGTTGAGATGATAATCAATCTTTTTCCTGAAAGCATTCAGAAATTCTTCCATATTATGGAAGATGTGATTTCCATCGCATTTTATACTTTCCTTTGCTGTCCGGGCTGGCAGTATTTCATAAATGTACAAAAAAGCGGACAGGTCAGTCCTGCCCTCCATCTGCCCATGGGATTTGTTGCCATCGCTCCTTTTGTTTCCTTCGTACTTATGGTAATACGATCTGTTCAGCATCTGTATTTTACTGTAAAACCGATCAGTAAGGATTGACGGAAAGGAGGAAGTGTTTATGTCAGCAATTGTATTAATCCTGTTTGTATTATTGATTATCATTTCGATTCCCATTGCATCATCCATGGGTATCGTCTCTTTCATTCCCGGACTGGTAGATAAAACCTTTGCAGCAAATCCGGTTTTTCTGATCCGTTCCATCATATCGTCTCTGGATTCCGTTCCCTATCTGGCAATTCCCATGTTCATTCTTTCGGGAACCATCATGTCAAAGGGCGCCATCTCTGAGAAACTTTTTGATTTCATCTCTTACTTTATTGGCAAAAAGAGAGCCGGCCTGCCCTGTGCCGTTATCGTAACCTGTCTGTTCTTCGGTGCATTATCCGGTTCCGCAACAGCAACCGTTGCTGCCGTTGGAAGTATGACCATCCCCGTTCTGGTTGCGCTCAACTATGATAAGGTTTTTGCAACTGCTCTGGTTGCGGTAGCCGGAGGTCTGGGAGTCATTATTCCCCCCAGTATCCCCATGATTGTATACGCCACTGTAGCCGGTGTTTCCGTCGGTGATATGTTCGTAGGCGGCATCATTCCCGGTTTTCTGATTGCTTTTTGTCTCATGGTGTACACTTACTATTATTGCCGGAAACACGGTGAAGACCGTGCCCGCATTGATGAAGTTGTTGATAAGATTCGGGCCAAAGGTCTGTGGACCTTATTCAAAGATAGTTTCTGGGCTCTTCTGACGCCTGTTATCATTCTGGGATCCATTTACGGAGGACTGGCTACCCCCACGGAAGCAGCCGTTATCTCTGTTTTCTATTCCCTGATTGTCAGCCTTTTGATTTACAAATCTTTGAGATTCAAAGATTTGATCGGCGTATTCAAGGAAAGTGTAGAGTACTGTCTTCCTGCATTGATCATCCTTGCCATGGCCGGAGCATTTGCCAGAGTTCTTGCTCTGCTTCAGCTTCCTCAAAGCCTGGGTATCTGGATCGGCAATACATTCACTTCCAAGATCGCTTTGTTGATTGCAATCAACATCTTTCTTCTGTTCCTGGGCATGGTTATGGATACGACTCCTGCCATTGTTATCGTTGCTCCGATTCTGGCTCCCATTGTTACGAGTATGGGTGTTGACGGCGTTCATTTCGGTATTATTACGGTTGTTAATCTGGCGATTGGATTCGTTACTCCTCCCATTGGTACCAACCTATTCGTCGCCAGCTCAGTCAGCGGGGTGGAGGTTCTGCAGATTGCAAAGAAAGCCATTCCTTTCCTGCTGTTCTTCTTAATTGCTCTGATCCTGATTACCTATATTCCGGAATTGAGCACAATGCTGCTGAAATAGACGTATAGCGGCAAATCTGAGTATCCATTCATACATATTACCAAAAAAGAAAACCAGATCCCTGGTTTCTAATATCATCAAGGAGGACTTATTTATGAAGAAAACGAGAAAATGCCTGGCACTGATATGCGCACTGATGATGGCCTTCGGCCTGTCTGCATGCAGCAGTTCCAGTAAAGAAACCACGCCGGCAGCAAATCAGCCGGCAGACAAAGGAACCGAAGCAGCTGCACCTGCCGATGCTTCCTATACCTTCAACATTTCTGTTGATGCCAGTGAAGAAGAAACCATTTACAAATATGCTGAAAAACTGGCTGAATGTGTAGAAGCAAAATCCAACGGTCAGATCGATTGTGTTGTATATGGCAATGGTACTCTTGGCGGCGACAGCGAAGCTCTCCAGAGTGTTGCCGATGGCTCCCTGGCCTTTGTATTAAGTACAACGGCGCCTCAGGTAAATCTCATGCCTGAACTGGCCATGTTCGATCTGCCTAACCTGTTCACAGATATTGAACAGTTCCGCAGCCTCTTCGATAACGAAGAATTCACCGCAAAACTGAATGAAATCTATACCAACGGCGGTTTCAAACTCCTCGGCATTGCTGATTCCGGTTTCCGTCAGATGACCTCCAACGTAAAAGTAGAGAGTCTTGCAGACATGGCAGGCATTAAGATTCGTACCATGCAGAACAGCAACCACATCGCAATCTGGCAGGCATACGGTGCTAACCCCACTCCAATGTCCTTCAGTGAAGTATACATTGGTTTGCAGCAGGGTACCATTGATGCCCAGGAAAATCCCGTTGAAGTTGCTGTATCTTCCAAATTCTATGAACAGCAGAAATATCTGATTCTGACCAATCATCTTCCTCATGCCTGTGTATGTTTGATGAGCAGCGCCGTTTTCAATGATCTTCCGGAAGATCTGCAGCAGGCAGTAATCGAGGCCGGTGAAGAAGCCACCCAGTATACCCGTGATCTTTCTGACAGCCAGACAGCAGAACAGCTGGAATTCCTGAAACAGAACGATACGGAAGTTATTGAACTTTCTGACGATGTTCAGGCCCAGATGAAGGATGCCTGTGCTGATGTTTACGATTCCATCCGCCAGCAGATCGGTGACGATATGATGGATCTGATGCTGGAAGCTGCCGGCAAGTAAATCAGAAAAACCTTTCCTTTGTTTCAGTATAAAATTTGCATACCATAACATAAAATATCTGTTTACTATCAGGAAAAAATTCTATATAGTATAGGTAAGCTCTGTTCGAAACAGATAATCAAATCCAGTCAGAACAACGGCTCTGATGTTATAATTTTGAATCATTATTCGGTGTCCTGCCCGATCGAAGGGTCTGGCAGGACTTTTTTACAAAAAATCAAGATTTTTTGTCACATATAAATCAGGAGGTAATACAAATGAGGGCGAATGAGAAAAGTTTAGCACTCTATGAGAGAGCTTCAAAGAGTATAGCAGGAGGACATTTATCCAATTTCAAACAGCATCCCGGCAATCCTCAGACGTTTTTCAGTCACTTTGAAGGTTCCAAGATGTTTGATGTGGACGGCAACATGTATTATGACTGGTCACTCTCTTCCGGTCCTGCGATTCTGGGACAGGCCAGCCCCATTGTAAGAGATGCCATTATTGAACAGGCACAGAAATGCTATACCCGTCAGTACATGGAGGTTCAGATCGAGGCAGCAGAACTGTTCTGCAAATGTGTTCCCTGTGCCGACAGTATGCATTATGCAGTTACCGGCGGAGAAAGCATGCTCTACACTATCCGTACGGCCCGTGCATACACCGGCAAAAACATGATCGTTCGTTTCAACGGAATGTACCACGGCGGAACCGATCTGGTTCTCGGCGGACGTGCCACAAGCAAAGAAGACCGTCACGTTCTGAATGGCTGGGATGAGGGTGACAGTTACGGTCAGGCCTGTTTCACAACAGGACGTGCCAAGCATGCCTTGAACGACGTATATATGATCGATTATAATGACCTGGAACAGATGGAAGCCCTTTTCAAATCTGATGACGATATCGCATGTGTCATCCTGGAACCGGTTTGCCTGAATATCAGCGGATGTATGCCGGAACCCGGCTATCTGGAAGGAGTAAGAAAACTCTGTGACGAGTATGGTGTCCTTCTTGTATTCGATGAAACTCTGACCGGATTCCGTGCCGCTCTCGGCGGTGCCCAGGAATACTTTGGCATCACACCGGATCTGGCTACCTTTGCCAAAGCGATTTCCGGAGGTATTCCCGGTGCTGCTTTCGGCGGCAAGGCAGAAGTCATGAAGGTGCTGGATGACTGTACCTGTATCATTCCCGGTACCTATAATGGAAACAGCCTGACAGCTGCTGTCATGAAAGCAGTCCTGACCGAACTGAGCCGCAATGACGGTGAATGCTACAAACAGATCGAAAAGCTGGGCAATATGTTCCGGGAAGGTGTCCTCGATGCTGCAAAGAAATATGACATTCCCATGCTGATGCAGGGCTTTCCCGGTGCATGGTTCCCTGTATTTACAGAGAAAGACCGCATCCGCAATCACAGAGAAGCACTTCTTTACTCGGATCTCGATAAGATGCATCGTTTCGGCAGCCTCATGAAAGAAAACGGTGTCATCGGCGATGACCGTTACTGTGTAAGTCTGGCACATACGGAATCCGATGTTCTGGCCTCCATTGAGATTGCAGATAAGGTTTTGAGCATTCTGAAAGAAGAACAGTAAATCTCCTATTCAGAAAATCATCTGCATAAACCAGAAAAGGCACTATGGCCCTTATATCAAGGTGCTTATGGTGCCTTTTGGCAATTCAAAAAATCTCTATAAAAACTCCAGGTAACTGGTTATGAGAATCATTTATCCGGATACTCTATAAGGAGGTACTATGAAAAAAATACTGATACAATATCCCGGTGCCGGGCATTACCAGGAACAGCTGGAAGAGATCTGTAAAGACCGCTGGATTCCTCAGATCATTCCGGAAGTTATCAGCAAAGATGATTTCCTTTCCCTGCTTCCGGGAACAGAAATCATTATCGGAGATCCGGAACCGACCTGGCTGAAGGATGCCCCTGATCTTCGATGGATTCAGATATCCTGGGCAGGAATCGGCCCCTATGTCCAGGAAAAGTCCCTTCATCATCTGCGGCTGACCAACAGTACCGGTGTATATGGCGGAACCATTTCCGAGCATGTCCTGGGAATGCTTCTGTCCCTTGCACGAAGAATCCCTGCCTATGAAAGGAATCGAAGCAAACATTGCTGGGAAGATACAGGCAGTGAATGGGAACTGGAAGGGAAAACTGCTCTGATTCTTGGAACGGGAGATCTGGGTAATTCCGTGGCCAAACGCTTGAGAGCATTTGACATGGAGATAATTGGTATGAACCGTTCCGGAAATCACTCTGACAAAAAAGCAGGCCGGTTTGACCGGATGATTTCCATCCACGAATTGGAATCCTATCTTCCCATCGCAGACGTCATCATTGGCTGTCTTCCCGGAACTCCCGATACAGCCGGTATACTGGATTCCAGTCGATTGCAAATGATGAAATCCGATTCCATTTTCATCAATGTGGGCCGGGGAACCCTGGCCGATACGGACTGTCTTGCAGCCATGCTGCAGGAAGGAAGGATGTGGGGGGCCGGTCTGGATGTGACAGAGCCAGAACCTCTGCCCCAGGATCATCCCCTTTGGGACTGCAGCAACCTGATCCTCACGCCCCATGTGGCAGGTGTTGGTTTCGGTCATCTGGCTTCCACCGAAAAACGGTTATGGAACCTGGCTCTGGAAAACCTGAGCCGATATAAAAATGGTCAGGAACTGAAAAATGAAGTGAACTGGAAAAGGGGGTATTGACACATGGATATTCGTTATACCAACGAAATCTCTCTGGCTGGCTATCTGAAACTGCGGGAACGCGTCCAATGGCCAGCTTTGACCAAATCTCAGGCCATTAGAAGTCTGGAGAACTCCAGCTTCCGGGTTGGCGCATGGAAAGACAAGGAACTTGTAGGCTGCGGTCGAGTCATTGATGATCACGGATACATGGCTTTTATTGTAGATGTCATGGTAGATCCGGCCTGTCAGGGGCAGGGAATCGGCAGCCATATCGTGGAAACCGCCCTGAAATACTGCAAAAGCCTCCGGAAATTCACCGGCGATACGGTTCTGGTGAATCTCATGTCTGCCTCCGGTAAAGAAGAGTTCTATCGAAAATTCGGATTCATCGAAAGACCGAATGAATCCATGGGTGCCGGTATGTGTATGTGGATTGATTAGAGCATATATGATACAAGTATTTCTCCTTGGATCCTTAAAACATATATGGTACAAGTATTCTTCCATGGATCCTTGTACCATATTTTCTTATGGGAAACCGGCACCGACAGGTACAGATAAAAGCCGGGACAACAGTCCATCCTGCTCCCGGCTTTTTCATTCAGGGGATTCTTTGGGACTCACCCTCATATCATTTTGTAATTATTTGATCTTAATCTTAATCACGGCAGCTTTCCCGCTTCCATCCTTCGCTTTTGCCGTAATCTTAACCGTCTTTCCTTTGCCTGCTTTTTTCGTGGTTACCACGCCTTTGGAACTGACAGTGGCATATTTCGTGTTGCTGCTGCTCCAGCTTAAGGCACTGCTTCCGCCTTTTTCCACCGACACCGTTGCTTTCACCGTTACTTTTCCACCGGCTTTTACCGATGTACTGGATGCTTTCAGCTTGATATCCGTCACAGCACCCTGGATCTTAATCTTGTAGGTGCCTTTGATTCCACTGCCGTCAGCTGCTTTGGCTGTGATGGTAACTGTCTTCCCTGCTCCTTTGGAATAGGTCTTTACCAGCCCCTCTTCCGATACCGATGCGTATTTGGAGTTACTGCTGCTCCACGTTACTTTCGTATTGGCTGCATCCGAGGGATATACCTTAGCCTTCAGCTGCAGCTTCTTTCCTGTCAGCAGCGTATCCAGCTGCTTGGAAGAAGTCACGTCAATCTTTGTCACAGCTTGCTGAATCTGGATTTTATATGTTCCCTGAACTCCGCTGCCGTCAGCCGCTTTGGCTGTGATGGTAACCGTCTTTCCTGCCCCATCGGCATAGGCCTGTACCAGTCCGCTGGATGAAACGGATGCATACTTCGAATTGCTGCTGCTCCAGCTTACATTTCTGTTGGCTGCATCGGAGGGCGATACACCGGCCATCAGCTGCATGGTTTTCCCGGTCAGAAGCTTATTGGATTTTCCTTCGATTTGAATGGATGCTACAGCTTTCAAAGGACTTCCAACCGTTCTCGTTTCTTCTGCTCCGCATACACTGCATGTCCGTTTCTGGCATTCTGCCGAATGAATCGTGGCACCGGAGACCTTAACCCAGCTTCCCCATCTGTGTCCGTTTTTTTCACATTCACTCAGATCCGTAAGATTCACACGAAGATTATGAGCCTTGGCATACTGATACGCATAGGAACCGGACTCACAGTAAATTGTAAGCTGAGACGCGGCCTGAACAAAAGCGTTATCTGCAATCGAGGTAACACTTGTCGGAATATTAAGATACATCAGGTGATTGCAGCCTGCAAATGCATAGTCACCGATTTCTTTCAGAGTCTGGGGCAGCCCGATAATACTTACACTATGCAAGCCAAAAAAGGTGTATTGACCAAGGGAAGTGATTCCTTCTTCCACATAAGCCCGACTGCTCTGCCTCATAATATTATCATCGAACCATGGTGCCACCGGTGTCCAGCCATGGCTTGCACAATATTCCGGTGCAAAATCCGGCAGAGATCCTTTTCCTGTTATCAAAATGGTTCGATATAGATCTGATCCATCACCAAAATCTGTATTGGCGCAGGACCATTCGATGGTATATCCTTCCTTGGATTTCAGGGTTCCCGAATCAATGACGTATTTGGCTTCTCCATGATAACTGCCGTCGAAGGTATCCGCCTTTACTGCACTTCCGAACAACAGTGTCAGAACCAGAACAGTCAGCAGGAACCAACTGTATTTCGGTTTTCTCATCCTTGTTCCTCCCAATTTATTATTTTCTTCCCTGTCTTTTTTCTCCTTACTCTTCACTTTTTTCATCAATTTCCCGAAGACTTGTTTTCCATTTCCTGCTTATCAAGCGGTATTCTGATGAAAACAGACATGGAATAATACATTAATTAATACAGAATTCTTTGGTTTTGTCAATTATATTTTACTGCTTCCCAAGGAACAGTTTTTCCCACCATTGGGGTGATTTTCTTTTTCACGCTGTGTCCGATGATTTATGCCCAGTCAAAATTGTCTGTTCCGGCGCCAACTTCAAAATGATATTTTATGATACCATGGTCAACCTTTGTATAAAACCCAATTCCGGCCTTGGCAATTACTTTTCTTCCTCTTAGTAAAAGGGAGAATTTCTGCTGATTCATAGCGGTAGGTGGAACAAAGAGTTCCGCTTGGGGAAATCTCGCGCTGCCGCGCGGCTGCTCCTGCAGCCAAACTTCCATTGGAGCGACATGCGCATCCTCCCGGAGGGTTTTATGCAATAGGAACGGATTTCCTATTGCATAAAAAAGTTGTATCACTCATCAGCAGCGACACCAGCCACGCGTGATGCTCCCGCCGATTTACTCTATGACATTATAAATGGAATAGAGGCATGACCGAAATCATGCCTCTTCCCGAAAACAACTTATACTCTTTTTCACTCACTTACAAATAATCTCTGTGACGACAGATTCGGATACCGGCAGTGCAGCATAGAAATCCCAGGGCTCCCAGATACAGGAAGGATGTCCACAAATGCATCTCCTCCGGTATCACTGCAGGTACATACAGAGGCATGACAGATATGGCTTCCTGATGCATGCCGAAGAGGGAGTGAAGCACCGGATTTAACAGATAAAGAATCTTATGAATTCCTTCAATCGATGTACATTCTTCTCCCCATAGCAGGATCTGTCCGATAAAGAATATCTGACCTCCGTATACACTCAGAAGTCCGATACCGCTTCCCCACAAAATTGAAAACAGATTCACCAACAAAGTACACAGCCAAAGAAAGACACTGTTAAGCTGCCAGACACAGATCCATGCCCACCACAGCTGCATCTGTCCTGCGATTCGATTCTGTGACTTCAGTACCGTTACATAAACGATTATGTAAACCAGCATATACAATTCCGACCAGATAAGAACTTCCATATACCGGGCTGTCAGCCAGCTTCCCTGACTCCGGGTTCTTGTAAAATAGTAGGCAGCTGCCACTTGAAATCTTTTATATATATAGTTTCCCATGACAACCACAAACACAATACACGGAATATACTGAATGTAGTACTGCATGATAAACTGTGCTGTGTAACTCAACCCATAGCAGCTAAAGCCCAGTAAAGCCAGCAATCCGTTTTCTTCAATAGGCGGACGAGACGCATCCAAATCCGGCAGTACAAGAAAAAGGCTCCAGGCGCAGGCTATCATCACGAGAATTAATGTAATTCTTATTTTTTCTTTCACGATTATCGTATCCCCACATTATTGTAATCCTTGTGAATATGAACCAGCATAGCCGCCATACTTATGATCCACATACCGACAAAAAATCCAATGATAAATCGGATATCTTTTGCTTCACTGATTTCCAGATAGAAATAATCCATCACATCCGTAGTGATCTCCGGACACCATATTCTCCCTGCTTCCCTCAGCAGGAATACCAGCAGATAAAAGGGGAGCACCAGGAGAATTGCATAATGTCGGATAAAGGACGAGATTGCCATGGTGAAGACTCCCGCCATTCCGGCAAAGCCAGACAAAATCATGATATGAAGAACCGCACAGATTCCCCGGTGATTATAATACAGCCATGAAAATAAATATCTATGCCAAACGGCATCCAGATCCCTGCTGTATGGCGCAATATTGCTGGGATTTGCTGCTGTCCCCCAACCGAAAGACAAATAATTGATTCCCAATTGAATCAATAAGGGAAGTGCAAAAACCAGAACCGTCACCAGGAAGCCAGCAATATATTTCCCCCAATAATACTTTTTTCTACCGATTCGAATACCATAAACAGGATATGTCTTCTCATCCTGATCAGCACAGAGGCTGAATCCCACCGGAAGAACGGCGAGAAAAGGAAACAGGAGACTGAACAGCCAATAAGACTCCGTATAGTAACCAAGTACAGACAAAGAGGCCGGATGATACAAATTGGATGTAAAACTCCCCCAACTGCCAGTAATATAGAATACACTGACTCCCAGAGAAAAAAACATAAGAATAGAAAAGGTGACCCGAACAGTTCTTTGATACAGAAAAAGTTCAAAATTTGTTTTTATACTATTAATCACAGCAACACACTCCCTCCGTTAATACAGATCCTGAACCTTCGGCCACCATTCGGTTCCCGTCAGATACTTTTCCAATATTTGACTCCGATACTCCCTGATTATTGTCATACCTTCTTTATCCTTAACAAAACCGTCCATATCCATCACATCACTATATGCTACAAAATCCGGATTTGGCGGAATTTCCACATTAAAAAATTCCAGGGGAAGCCAACTGATATTATTATCATTAGGAGAACGATAACTGTCTTTCAGACATCCATCTCCAATCTGTTCCATGCATACCAGATAGTACTCGCCTTCCCGCATCAGATTCACATAGGTTCCATAAAATAATTCATGCCTGCCGCTGACTTTGCTGCCAACTGTCAGATAATCTACACTCCTTCCTTCAATAGAAGAATCTCCTTGAAACACTTGAAGAATCTCAACCTTATGTTTAATTGCAGAAAATGTATTCTCCGGAGAACCGACACATTTTACTACTGCAACATATTCTGCATTTTCAAAACTGTTCCTTTTCTGACTCATATATACCTCATCGGTGCGTTTCTCCATACAGAAAGTAACCTCGTAATCTGCGAATTGTCTTCGATCACTCAAGTCGCAATCCGATACATGAGACACCCTTCCGCAAAGCCCGAAAACTCCTACAGCAGCTACCGGTATGATCCAGAATCCCCACCATTTTTTCAATCCAACTCCCCCTCTTCCTCTTTCGGAGAACCAGATTTTCGTTCCGTAATCTGTCCCCCTTTCATATAGATAATCTCATCACACAGAATCTGAATATCTTCCTTGCTGTGACTGGCCAATATGATGATGGCACCTCTCTCTTTTGCCTGTCGGATCTGCTGATAAAACAGTTCAATTCCGCTGTCATCAAGACCATTGGTCGGTTCATCCAGAAGAAGAGTATCCGGCTTTTCCATAAAGGCCTGGGCCAGAAGAATACGCTGCTTCATACCCAACGACATTTTTCGGTAGCTTCGGCGATCCTTGGGATCCATTCCCATATCAGATATCGCCTGTGCAATTTCTTCATCACCGATCTTCTTTCGCAGTCCTGCCAGCAGACGCAGATTTTCCATACTCGTCAGCTCCGGATACAATCCTACGTTCTCCAGCAGGATACCGGTGTCCGGCAAAATATCCATATCTTTGTGTAGTTCTTTCTCATCCAGAGAAATACTCCCTTCGTTAATCTGAATCAGACCGGCTATGGCACGAAGAAGCATGGTTTTTCCTGCTCCGTTTTTTCCTACCAGACCATATACTTTGCCCCCTTGAAACTGACAGCTTATGTCATCCAGTATCCTGGCACCTCTGATCTGTTTGCTTACCTTATTGACTTGAATCACTGACATATACTTCTCCTTTTCAAATAACAACAACGAATGGACTCCATCCCTTTTGCTTCCAATATGTTTATTCATATAACTAAACGAAAGAAACCATCCATTCATTACAGAATATCTCAAAAAAACGACGACTTTTCTGTAAAAAGAAAAAAACTACGCCTCAACCTGCCTTTTCAGCAGTTCTCGGCGCAGTTTTTCTTCTGCAAATCCACTTTCATGCTACGTATGCGTTTTTACGATCGCACTCTCGAAAAAACATTCTCAGCGAAACAGTGCGGTAATTAATGTGGTTTATACTAGTATTACGTCTTGCAATTAACTACACCTTTCTGAAAAGCAGATATCCTGATATTTTCTATATTTTTCAGTGGATATATGGTGTAGCTAATTAAAAAATGTTGTACTAGAATGTTTCCTTCCCATGAGCTTTGATTTTGCAGATGGTCTGTGTCATGGTTCCCATGGGACAGAATGTGCACCAGGTTCTTGGCTTATAAAGAACCATTACAATGATACCAATTATAGTAGATGTCAGCATCAAACTATAGAACCCAAATGCAAACTGGGCTGCCCAATCGGAAACCATTCCGGCCTGATAAGTCCAGCCCCAGGGCACCCGAATACACCAGAAAAGTTTAATCGCTTCCTTCAGAGAATGGGAACCGGCAGCCACAAGATACGTTTGAAAAACAATATTGCCAAACATACATAGGAAAAAAACCAGAAAACCATTTCGAAACCATTTGGAGGAAAGCCATTTCGGTGCCTGTTTTTTTCGGCTGCATTTGCAGTCACTGCCAAGTTTGGCAAACAGCTGTCCTCTGCCGCAAAAATTATTACAAAAGGCCTTATTTCCACCTGCTGCAGCAATAATTATAGGAACCAGAAAATCAATCATCCCCAGCCAGGCAAACAGAATATTGAAAAAACCCAGTGCAAAATAGATAATGGACCAGATCCATAAATAGTCATACCAATGTGCTTTTTTCACGAATGTATCCTCTCTTTCAAATCAATACAGCCCGCCGGACAAGTCTTGCTGCATAAACCGCAGCCGACACAAGCATTCTCATCAACAGCAGCATAACATCCTCTCCATACAGATACTGCCGATTTCGGACAAACCTTTCTGCAGGCGCCGCAGGCAACGCAACGAGTTCTGTCGACCTGTGCATAATTCTTACTTGCCATCCATATCTCCTCTCTTCCTGATTACACGCACACTATATTGGTGTAATGCAAAGCCGCTTGTATACTGGTTAAACATACCAGAATACAGCGGCTTTGTATGTAACTAAGTCACAGATTAATCGTTTTATTTTACTTCCACCAATTCGATACGGAAGTTCAGTTCTTTTCCTGCCATTTCATGGTTTGCATCAAAGGTAATATTTTTCTCATCTTTTTCCGTTACTTTTACAGGGAAAGGCTGACCAAACTGATTGGTAAGATACACCTGCTGACCAACCTCCAGTTCTTCGGAACCGGGAAGCTGGGCAATTTCAACAGTAAAGACCGCATTGGGATCCGGCATACCATATGCTTCTTCCGGCATCAGATGAACGTCGACAATCTGACCCACTTCCATACCTGCAACAGCGGCATCAAAACCCTGAATCATCTGGCCTGCACCGCAGACGAATTCCAGGGGTTCTCCGCGATCATAGGAAGAATCAAAAACCGTACCGTCATTGAAGGTCCCTCTGTAATGAGTACGGCAGGTTTTACCCACATTTGGGCCGGTAAATGCAGGTCCGGATCCACAACCGCCGCCGCAGTTTCCTCCGCAGGAATGGCCTTCACCGTGATCGCCGCAGCTATGGCCTTCCTCGTGGTGATGGTCACAGTTTGCACCGGTGGATTCCAGTTCTCCTTTCAGATAAGCCTCCACAACTTCATCCGTGTTTCCCTTGGCGCCTGCACATAATTCCACACCGGCTTCTGCCAGAGCTGCCTGAGCTCCGCCGCCAATGCCGCCACAAATCAGGACATCCACATTCTGGCCTGCCAGAAGTCCGGCCAGAGCACCGTGTCCCGTACCATTGGAGCTGATCACTTCACTGGAAACCACCTGATTATTCTCCACTTCATATACTTTGAAAAACTCTGTTCTTCCGAAATGCTGAAATACATTTCCCTCTTCATAAGTTACTGCAATTCTCATTTTAATCTCCTTTTTCATACATCCTGTTATGCATGACTGATTATATTTGTATTTATCTTTTTATGATCTGCCCCCAACATACAAACGGAGTGGTAATACAGGATTTCCATAAGCGACCCTATATACACGTCGGCACTTAGGCACCGTATTTTGGTGCCTTATGTGCCGCTACGTGTATATCGGAGCGAGAGCGTGTCGCTTTGGGAACCTGTATTACCGGGACGTTTGTTAGACTTGCTGCAGAGATACTGCAGGCTCAGTGCAGACTTGCTGCGGACTCGGTGCAGACTCACTTTTTTCTGATGATGCATCGGTTTAGATTTTCGTGGACCATTCCTGACAGTTCCACACCTTTGTCACCACATCCTGATAAAACTCGGGCTCATGGCATATCAAAAGAATACTGCCTCGATATGCCTGCAAAGCTCGTTTCAGTTCTGCCTTGGCATCCACATCCAGATGGTTGGTAGGCTCATCCAACAGCAAAATATTCGTCTCTGTATTCAAAATCTTACAAAGGCGAACCTTGGCCTGCTCACCGCCGCTGAGAACTCTCACCTGGCTTTCAATATGCTTCGTTGTCAAACCGCATTTGGCCAGAGCCGACCGTACCTCATACTGAGTCCAGGCCGGAAAATATTTCCAGATTTCCTCAATACAGGTAGAGGTATTATTCTGATCCGTCTCCTGCTCAAAATATCCGATTTCCTGGTAGTCCCCTCTCCGGACATTTCCGCGGTAAGGCTTGGTTAATCCCAGAATACTCTTCAGAAGGGTCGTTTTTCCGATACCGTTGGCTCCCACCAAGGCAATCTTCTCCCCACGCTCCATGGAAATATTCAGCGGTACAGACAAAGGCTCATCATAACCAATGACAAGATTTTCTGTTTCAAAAATCATTTTTCCTGAAGTGCGTCCCGTTTTAAAATGGAATTCCGGCTTGGGTTTTTCCTTGGCCAGTTCAATCACTTCCATCTTATCCAGTTTCTTCTTTCGCGCCATTGCCATATTTCTGGTGGCTACCCGAGCTTTATTTCTGGCAATAAAATCTTCCAGCTCGCTGATTTCCTGCTGCTGCTTGTTATAGGCCGCTTCCAGCTGAGCCTTCTTCATGGCATATACTTCCTGAAAATGATCGTAATCCCCGGGATAACGATTCAGTTCCTGATTCTCCATATGATAAATCAGATTAATAACACTGTTCAGGAAAGGAATATCGTGGGAAATCAGAATAAAGGCATTCTCGTAATCGATCAGATAACGCTTCAGCCACTCAATATGATTTTCATCCAGATAGTTGGTAGGCTCGTCCAACAGAAGGATATCCGGTTTCTCCAGAAGGAGCTTGGCCAGAAGTACCTTTGTTCTTTGTCCTCCTGACAGCTCTGTAACGTCCCGATCCATTCCAATGTCTTCCAGACCCAAAGCGCGTCCGACTTCACTGACTTTTGCGTCGATCATATAAAAATCATGCTGTTCCAGCAGCTCCTGGAGAACACTTGTCTCTTCCAGCAGCTTCTCCATTTCTTCCGGATCGGCTTCTCCCATCCGATCATACATCTGATTCATGGATGCTTCCATATCAAACAGAAACGAAAAGGCAGACCGCAGAACATCGCCGATCGTCATTCCCTTTTCCAGGACAGAATGCTGATCCAGGTAACCGACACGGACATTCTTTGCCCATTCTACGGTTCCTTCATCCGGCATCAGCTTTCCGGTAATAATATTCATAAAGGTGGATTTTCCTTCTCCGTTTGCTCCGATCAGGCCAATGTGTTCGCCTTTGAGCAGTCGGAAAGAAACATTTGCAAAGATAGCTCTGTCGCCAAAGCCGTGGCTTAAATTTTTTACATTCAGTATCATGGCTCTCTCCTGTTCTCTTTTCAAATAACCAGAACATATTCTATCATATACCCATGACAAATACCAGCAATAAAAGTCCCGATCTGCCGGGAATCTTTCCTTTCTTAATCTCGAAATAACGATATCCTTCGGTTCACGGCCCGGATCTTTCCTGTCTACGCAGCGTAGATTGTATTATTCCCCCCATTCCCTTACAATGGGATCATCAGGAGGTAAGAATTATGACATACATTACAGGAGAAATCATCAAAGATTTAAGAGAAAAGAAAAACATGACGCAAAAGCAGCTGGCTGAGAAATTGCTCGTATCGGACAAAACAATTTCCAAATGGGAAAACAATCGGGGGTTACCGGATGTGGGAATTCTTACCGATCTTGCTAAAGCCTTGTCTGTCTCTGTACCGGAGCTGTTAACCGGCAATGTTGCCATGAACAAAAATGTATCTGCCAATATGAAACGGAGCAAGTTTTACGTTTGTCCCATCTGCGGCAATGTGATCCACGCCATGGGATCCGGAGCTTTTTCCTGCTGCGGTATCCGTCTTCCGGAATTGGAGGAAGAAACTCCGGATTCTGCACATGAAATCCATGTGGAAAATGTGGAAAATGAGCTTTTCGTTTATCTGGATCATCCCATGAACAAGGAACACTATATTTCCTTTATTGCCATGATCACAGACAGCCACATTCAGGTGGAAAAGCTTTATCCGGAACAGACACCCCAGCTTCGTTTCCGGAAAATGGGTCACGGGAAGCTGGCTGCTTACTGCAATCGTCACGGTCTCTATGTCCGCAGCATTTAACGGTGAGGACGTTGACAGGAATCCTGTTTTATCCGTTTTATCCGTTTTATCATCTTTCTCTGCTTTTCTGCAAAATCAGAAAAAAAGTCATGAAAAAACAGGAACTGACATTTGCGTTTTGTCAGATCCTGTTTTTTTACACACTCTTTATAAAGTCACATGATTTGTCAGGCCTGTTTTCCATGATTTGTCGGATCTATTCTTCATGATTTGTCAGGCACATTTTCATGATTAGGCATGCTCATTTTATGATTAGGTATGCTTATTTTTCATGATTAAGCACACACATTCTTTATGATTAGGTACACATTCTTCATGATTGGGCATACACATTCTTCATGCCCCTTATCATCTTTACTGAATATCTTTCTTCCGATAATGGATAAAGGCAGCTGCAATTCCTATCAAAGACAGCACCATTCCTATGGCAATAAGTTTTCCGTCCAGACAACCATTGTTGACAATATCCGCACCTTCACAATAGGCAAAGGGGGTAAAGTATTTGAGAAATCCGGCACGATCCGTCATATTTGCCATGAGATTAAGAAAATATACCAATGTGGCAATCCCAATGCCGATACCGATACTTCCCCGGCGAAGAAAGGCGGAGCAGCCAAAGCAAATGCATGCCAATTCGATCTGCAGCAAAAGATAAGCCGTATGGAACAGAATAATCTCCTTCCAGGATATTTCTTCACCAATAAAGACAATCGTACCGACAGACAAGACAAAGATGATTGCGTTCATCACAATAATCTGGGTCAGAACCGCTGCCAGTTTTTCTGCGATCACCCGGGTTCTGGAAATCGGATGAGACAAAAGAAATTCCGCGGTTCTTTCTTTTTCTTCCTTGGCCAGGGCAGAAATACCAAGCAAGGAAGCAAAAAACGCACCGCCCAATCCCAGAATATTACCGCATTCAACGGAATAGAAACCGATCAGGGTTCCGAAGTTCAATCGATCCATGCCAAAGGCTGCAGTAAAACTGCCCATGGAGGCAAAAATATCACCAACCGATTCCATTTCTCCTTTCATTTCCGGATAAAGAAGAATACAGATAAGGATCAGCAAAACGATGGATCCGGTCCAAATCAAAAAGGAAATACGTCCCTGCTTCCATTCATGTTTTACAATTGTCATGATCGGATTCCTCCTTCCTCTGTATAATAATGAAGAAATACTTCTTCCAAATCCGGTTCGGTAATCGACAAATCCTGAATCTTTCCCTGGCTGAGTACAGACAGGAGAACACTCATTTCGCCTCCGTAAAGAAAATGAAGACCATCGGAATCCGAATGAAGATCCTGAACTCCGGACAAACCGGAAATATCTGCCGTTCCATGAATGCGAATCCGCTTCGTGCTGGATTTTGCCAGTTTTTCCACCTGGTCACAGGCAATGATTTTTCCTTCCCGGATAATAGCCGCTTTGGTACAATTTCTCTGAATTTCCGATAAAATATGGCTGGAAAGAAAAATGGTCGTTCCTTTACTGTTTCGTTCCCGAAGAATCTCAAAGAATTCTTTCTGCATAAAAGGATCAAGACCACTGGTTGGTTCATCCAAAATCAAAAGCCTTGGATTATGCTGCAAAGCACAGACGATGGCCACCTTTTTCCTGTTTCCGAAAGAAAGCTCATTAATTTTTCTTGAGGAATCCAGCTGCAGACGCTGACAGAGACGCTGAGACTCTTCCGAACAATTCTGTTTTCTGAGATCGGCAGACAGTTTTAAAACCTCTTTCACTTTCATTCCAGAATAAAAAACAGCCTCCGAAGGCAGATATCCGGTCTGAGCCAGTATTTTTTCCTTCTCTGTCTCCACATTCATTCCCAAAACCGAGGCCGTTCCTGATGTAGGCCGTATCAACCCCAACAGTGTCCGTATGGTAGTGGATTTTCCTGCACCGTTCGGGCCGATAAATCCGAAGAATTCCCCTTCTTCCACTGTCATACTGATCTGTTCAATCCCCCGGGCCGATCCATAACGCTTTGTCAGCTGGTTCGTTTTGATCACATCCACCAATGTCTCACTCCTTTCTCAGATAAACACTTTTCCACAGGGATATGAGCCGTCGGAAATCTTTTTCGATCTGATCCACATCCACATTTCCCCGCTGAAACATTTCCCGCAGATAACCATCGGAAGCCCAGTACATATCCCGAATCATCATGGGAATATCCAATCCAGGTACAAACTGCTCCGGATCAAATTGAAATAAGGATCGGGTTTCAAAAAGCTCCAGATTATACCGTTCATGGATCGCTTCGCTGATTTCCGGATCCTCTTCGTAATACGCACGGATGGAAAAACCAGACATATAGGGAAAGATTCTCATCAATTCCATTTTTGCCTTCAATCCCCGCTCCATGCTTTCAAACATATCAGTCTGACCATAGCAATCGTATTTTTTCAGATATTCCTTTGTGGTGTTCCCACAGTTATCCCAGAGAAAAAGATACAGTTCTTTCTTATTATAAAAATAATGAAAAAGCAAAGATTTGCTGATTCCGGCTGCCTCCGCAATTTCACTCATGGGACTGTTTTTATATGTATTCTGTGAAAATACCCGGTAGCCTGCATTAATGATGGTCTGCTGTTTTTCCTTCGGTAACGCAAAAAATCTTTCATTCATATCCGCTCTCCATTAACCGATTCGGTTAATGCCATTATAAATCCATTGACCGATTTTGAGAAGACTCTTCCCTGTTATTTGCAGTCTTTTTTAACTTCTGTACAAAGTCTGCATAACTGCCGAAAAAATTTTACGGTTCCATACCGGCTCTGGCTTTAAGAATCGCCGGAATGGAAACACGGAAAATCAGCAGAAGATCCTGCATAACAGTTTCTCTGTCCTGGGAAACCCGATTTTTGATCCAGTCAATCAGAATCCCTGCAGCAGCTTCCGAATAGAAATCGGCAAGAAACTCCTCAAAAGACTCATCCACCGATATTCCAAGCACTTCTTCCCCGATTTGAATGGCACTGAGCAGAATACCGTGAGTGTCCGTATGGAAAAACCGTTTCAATTCTTCATAGCCCATGGAATCATAGGCGCAGTTGATAATATGCTTATTTTCCTCTATATAATCCATGATGAAGCAGAAGGCTTCTTCCGTGTTGACAATCATATCAAATTGTTTCACTACCTCAAAGGCTTCTTCTTCCAGCATCCATTTCAGCAAAGCATAAATATCTTCAAAATGGTAATAGAACGTCTTCCGATTAATATTACACTCCCGGATCAATTCACTTACCGTGATTTTGGAAAGCTTTTTTGTTTCCAAGGCTTTTTTCAGGGCAGCGGCAAGGGACTTTTTCGTTTTGAGAGACATTTCTTCATTCGTCATAAATACTCGCTCCTGTCAAATTGAATCGATTCGTTTATTATACATCCATCGAATATGCCGCACAACCGGCAATCTCCGTGAAAGAACCTTTTTATGAAAATATTTATCTATTTTTAATAATGTTTATAAACAATTTCCAATATATTCCCAAAAACGGGTAAAACTCATGGGACAATTGACCCTCCATTGTCCCATATGTAACAATGGAGGGTCAATTGTCCCTTTCATTTATCTTTTATAGAATATTACTATTAAATAGATTGTGTAAAGCAGCCTATGAAAAATGGAACAGCTTGGGCTTAATGAAAAAACTGCCGCATTTATCCAAAGCTTACCATAGAACTTTTTTGGGAAGGAAGAGAAAATGAGTGAGAACAACCATTGGGCGTTTGACGTTCAGATGAAAACCTCCATCGGTCCCCGGTTCGGTCATATGACCGTTTATCGCAATTGTGACAGACTCAGCGGTATTCTGGAAATATTAAACCACAGGGAACCCTTTGAAGGGTTCATCGATGAAGAAGGCCACTGCCATCTGTCCGGCCGGATCATTACCCTGGTGAGGACCATAGACTATAAAGCAACCGGGAAGATTACCCCTGACAATCTGGAACTGTCTATCATTGATGACCGGTATGTTCTGAAAATCTACGGAACACCCAGTCAAACCTAGAAGGAGCAGCAAACAATGCGAAAAATTTACTCATGGGTTGTAAAGAACCCTAAAAAAATATTAATCGGTTTCTTTTTATTAGCGATTTCCGGTATTTTTCTCAAAAATATGGTATCGGTCAATTATGATATGACGGATTACCTTCCGGCAGACTCCCCTTCGACCATATCCCTGGACGTCATGAACAAAGAATTTGACGGAGGTATTCCCAATGCCCGGGTCATGATTAAGGATGTTTCCATAGCAGAAGCCCTGGATTATAAAGAGAAACTGAAAAACTGTGAGGGTGTCACGGATGTTCTCTGGCTGGATGATTCCGTCAGCATCTATCAGCCGCTGGAAATAGCTGACCAAAACACTGTCGAAACTTACTATAAAGATAAGAATGCCTTATTTACCGTAACCGTGGCAGAAGAGGGTCTGGTTGCCACCATTGATCGGATTCGGGGAATTATAGGCGATGAAAATGCCATGACAGGAGACGCCGTTTCCACCGCCATAGCCACTACCGGCACCGTTGATGAGATTATGGTGATCACCGTATTCTCCATTCTTTTTGTTCTTCTGGTTCTTCTGATCACAACCCAGTCCTGGACAGAGCCTTTTGTCATCCTCTTTGGTCTCGGTGTTGCTATTATGATCAACAGCGGAACCAACCTGATTTTCGGTGAAATTTCCTTTGTAACCAATGCAGCCTGCTCCATTCTGCAGCTGGCTGTCTCCCTTGACTATTCGGTATTCCTGATTCATCGATATGAAGAATGCCTGATGGAGAATCCGGACAGAGACAAAGCAATGGTGGAAGCTCTTTGCAAATCCACTTCCTCCATTGCTTCCAGCGGTTTGACCACCGTCATCGGATTTCTGGCTCTGGTATTCATGCGTTTCGGTATCGGTTCGGATTTGGGATTGGCCCTTGCCAAAGGTGTTGCCATCAGCCTGATTACTGTATTCATTTTTATGCCGGTACTGATTGTGAGAGTATATCCGCTGATCCAGAAAACCCACCACAAAAAACTGATGCCGGAATTCAAAGGATTCGGAAAACTGGTAAGTCATATCATGATTCCCATGGCACTGGTATTTATTGTTGTCGCAATTCCTTCATATATGGCCTCCAACTCCAATTCCTATTATTACGGTTCTTCCATGATCTATGGAACAGATACCCAATATGGTCAGGATAAGGCGGCCATTGAAGATATCTTCGGAAAAGATGATACCTATGTGCTGATGATTCCCAACGGAGATGTAAAAGCAGAACAGTCCTTGTCCGATGCTTTGTGTGATATTCCCGAAATCACAAATATTCTATCCTATGTAGACACAGTGGGAGCGGAAATACCCAAAGAGTATCTGAATGAGGATACCCTGTCCCAACTGGTATCTGATAATTATAATCGTTTTGTTCTGTCGGTAGAAACGGATTATGAAGGAAAGAAGACCTTCGATCTGGTAGAGCGAATCCGTGATACAGCGAATGAATACTATCCCGGTACCTACTGTCTGGCCGGCGAAGGAGTATCTACCTACGATCTCATGGATACCATTACAGCGGATACCTTAAAAGTCAACATGATTGCCATTTTGGCTGTATTTCTTATTCTGCTGCTGACCATGAAATCCCTTTCCCTTCCCTTTATTCTGGTATTTGCCATTGAGGCCGCTATTTGGATCAACGTAGGAATTCCCTATTTTACGGATTCCATTGTCATGTACATTGCCTATCTGATCATCTCCTCCATCCAACTTGGCGCCACGGTGGACTATGCTATTCTTTTTACCGACCGTTATATGGAACACCGTCAGACCATGGCAAAGAAACAGGCGATCGTGGAAACCATTTCTGTGGTTACCACCTCGGTTCTTACCTCCGGTACGGTTCTTGCTGTCGTCGGCTTCCTGTTGGGTTACCATTCCACCCATCAGATTCTGTCCCAGCTTGGCATATTCCTTGGCCGCGGCACTTTGCTTTCCATGACGAGTGTATTCTTTGTCCTGCCCGGCCTGCTTTATTTATTTGACGGACTGATTCAAAAAACCACATATAAACTCCATTTTTATAATCCCAGAAAGGAAGAATAAAGCAATGAATACGTTAAAACATAGTTCGAAGTATTCCAGGAAAATGACTGCTGTTCTTACCGGAAAAATATTGCCGGCAGCGCTTTCCTTTGTGATGGTTATCGGCACGGCTTCCCCTGCTTTTGCTGCGGGAACCGCTTCCGAAAAGGAAGAGGTAATCTATGTCAATCTGGATGCCGGCGGTTCTGTGAAAAATGTATATGCCGTCAATGTTTTCGGTGTCGGAGATATCACTGATTATGGTGATTATTCATCTGTGGAAATGCTGAATACCACCGATTCCATCCGTCAGATCGACGATTGCATCACCTTCTCCACCTCCGCCGACAGAGTCTATTACAAGGGTACAATGAAAAATACTGTAATTCCCTGGAGTATTTCTATTCAGTACTTTTTAGACGGTACCAGGTATTCGGCAGCGGAAATCCAGGGAAAAAGCGGCAAGCTGGAAATCCGGTTTGAAATAACAAAGAATCCATACTGTAACGGTGATTTCTATGACAATTACGCTTTGCAGGCAGCCTTTGCCCTTGATACAAAAAATTGCAAAAATATTATAGCCGACGATGCCACTATGGCCAATGTGGGAAGCAAAAAACAGCTCTCTTATACGATTCTTCCGGGCGAAGGGATTGATACTGTCATTACGGCAGATGTGACAGATTTCGAGATGGATGCCGTATCCATCAATGGAATTCCTCTTTCCCTGAACATAGAAGTGGATGACGAGGAGCTGATGGATCAGGTCAATGATTTGCTGGATGCCATTGCCGAACTGGATGACGGAACCGGTGAACTGAAGGACGGCACCTCCGAATTGCAGGATGCTGCCAAAGAAGACTTGCAGTCCGGTGTGAAGGAACTGGATGACGGGGCAGAGGATCTCCACAATGGAAGCCGAGAGCTGAAAAACGGCAGCTCAGCCATGGCAGACGGTACGAAGGAACTGAATCAGGGTGCCGCAGAGCTTCATACAGGACTTACCTCCTTGAATCATGGAGTAAACCTGATTGGTCAAAGCCTGACCCAGCTTAACGAGAAATCTGATGAGCTGAATCACGGTTCTTCTGTGATTCTGAACGCTCTCCTTACCATCCAGAGTCAGCTTTCTGCCGTTTCCGCTTCCACCGATCAGATTGATGCTTTGGTCTCCGGTTCATCCCAGATCAAAACCGGTATTGATTCTCTGGCAAAGGGTGCAGCAGAATTGGAAAATAATGTCAGCTTCCAGGTGTATAAAGCTGCCATGAAAGAAAACGGGCTGGATATCGATGAATTGCAAGCTGCCAATGCCCAAACCATTCAGTCCCTGGAAGAACAGATTTCCTCTCTGAATTCCCAGATTTCCCAGCTGAAAGATCAGATTGCCTATCTGGAACAGTCCGGCGGTAATGAGTCCCAAATCGAACAGTTGAAAGATTCTGTGTCCCAATTGGAATCCACCGTAAATCAGCTCAGCACCATCAAACCTCTGATTCAGGGAAACAGCGCAGCTATTCATGGTACGGATACTTACCTGACTCAGATCCATGCCAACATTGCCGAACTTTCCCAGGGTGCAGAAAGCCTGAAAGAAAACTATGATTCCCTGGATGAGGGAATTAAGGATATGGCTTCTCAGCTGAAAACTCTCCTGGTAAATATATCCGAATTAAAATCCGGTATTGATACCCTGGTTGCGGAATACAGCAAACTGGATCATGGAATTCCCGAATACACCGGCGGCGTAGCCCAGATTCTTGCCGGATATTCAGAAATCACCACCGGCACAACCCAATTGCTCAGCGGAAGCAGCAGTCTGAAACAAGGTACGGAAGAACTTTACAGTAAGACCGGCGAACTGCTGAACGGAATTGCAGAAATTTACAATGCCACCGGTACGCTCAAAGACGGTACCGGAGAGTTTGCCGACGGCGTAGAAGAACTGATCCTTGGTATTACTGAGCTCTATGACGGCACTACGAAACTGAAAGACGGTACCACGGAAATGCGGAATGAAACCGATGGAATTGACGATGATATTTCCGAAAAGATTGATGAAATGATCGAGAGTATTACCGGAGGAGATTCGGAGATCACCTCCTTCGTAAGCGAGAAAAATACTAATGTGGATGCGGTTCAGTTTGTTATCCAAACCGACTCCATCGAAGCCAGGGATATCACAGAAAATATTCCCGATGTCAAAGAGGAATTGACCTTCTTCCAGAAAATTCTCCGTTTATTTGGATTGTACTGATTCCCACATTGGAATTAAAGAAAAAGGAATGATTCTCAGGTAAGCCTGAAAGTCATTCCTTTTCTTATTATAAAAACGATAATCTTATTGCCTGTTCCTAAAAATGATAGTTTTCGTATCTGTTTAAAAAGAATGATTTTAGTATCTCTGCAATCCTCGGAATCAATCAGCCAACAGAGCATTCACCATTTCTCTGTCAAAAATCACCTGAGAAACACGATCTACTTCAATCTGATACAGGGCATTGGCACAGATATGCTCTGCCGCCTGCTCCAGATCACGGATACCGGAGGTATTGATGAATTTGTCCATCACCGCATCCAGTCCGTCTTCCGTAATCACACACTCATCCTGACGAAGTCCCAGACGTTTTACTACTTTAGGCATGGCAAACTGAGAGAAAATGATTTTCTTTTCTTCCACCGTATAGTCCGGAAGCTCGATAACAGCGAAACGGGACATCAAAGGTGCACTGATCTGATCCTTGTCATTGGCTGTGGCAATGGGATAAACACCGCTGGTAGGAATCATACACTCCATGTAGTTATCCGTGAAACCAAGATTATCCAAAAGTGTCAGCAGAACATCGGCAGGATTTCCATTTCCCTTTCCGGAGGCTGCTTTGTCCAACTCGTTGATAATGAAAACCAGATTGGATTCACCGGCTGCCGCAAAGGCTTCCATAATAATACCGGGTTTGGCATTGGAATAAATGCGGGAACTTCCTGTCAGCTGTTCCGGATCATTGATGGAACTCATATCCAGAGTCGTCCAGGGCAGCTTGAGAATTCTGGCCACCGCGTAGGCAATCTGAGATTTACCTGTTCCGGCAGGACCAATCAGCAGCAGTCCGTAGGCAGGAAGCGTATGGGTTCGGTTAATCTGAATAATGGTTTCCATAATTCTCTGCTTCACCCGCTCCATACCGTACAGTTCTTCATCCAGAATCCGGCGAGCTTCCACGGGATCAATGGCTTCAAAATAATTATTCTTCCACTGAACGTTCATCATAATGGAAAGAGCACGCTGTGCATGGCGCCGTTCTTCCTGGGAAACTTCATGAGAGCGAGCCCCTGCAAGATTTCTCCGGGCCCAGAGGCGGATATTATCCGGCAAGGTACGGCCGGCGCAATTCATAAAGTCTGTGATACTCTGGATGCTGGTCAATTTCATATGATCGCCCATTTCTTCCGCATCCTCATCGGCAGCTTCCTCTGAAAGTGCACTGCTGGCCAGCAAACGTTCAATCATAAACTGAAGGAATCCGTCTTCTGCGGAAAGCTTCGTAGCACCACCAAAAGCAATCTCACGTATTTTGTAAACAGCATATCCATTCTCACGGTTGTCACCGGAAAGGCGAACATTAATATGATTCTCTCCCAGCCAGCGAAGCAGACTGACAAACCGGGAATCAATCTCCAGAATATCGGCTGCCATCTTTCCATCGGCCTCTTCGAACTCGAAGGTGGTTCTCTTACAGGGATTGGTGAAAATACCACAGGAATGATGTTCCCACTTCCTCTTTCGATTATCAAGAATCAGAATCGGACATTCCGGAGTAGGAACCGACTCATTGGATTGAAATACCGTGTAAGTACACTCGGCAGGTTTTTTCGTATCGGATGCATCACTGAAATCAAATACAGGCATATCTTTCTCCTTTGTAACCTTCTTTTCCATACCGTGGTGCATGGCCGCCAGTCGATCCAATCAAAGGCAATTTCTTTCCGTTTCCCATCGGTAATGAGCATTCCTATTATACCATGCTCTGATTTTGAAAGAAAGTATCTATTACAAAGTATCTGTCAATCCTGGCTTCAGGCATTTTCATCCTGATGTTCTTCTGCAAAATATTCAAAGTTCTCCAGATCTTCCAGCAGATCTCCATATTTTGTATCAAGGCATTCCTGGAACACAACTTCCTTCTTCATGGATTCCAGAGAAACTGCGCTTTTCTTAATGGGCTGGATTGTACCGGCACCGGCAATACAACCTCCGGGGCACGCCATTCCTTCCAGAAGATATCCGTTATATTTTCCGGCCTTGGCTGCCTGAAGCATTTTTTTACAATCCTTCAACCCCTGAGCACTGGCTACTTTTACTTCTCGTTCCGGATCCATACGCTTGATAACATTGACAACCGCCTTGGCAACTCCGCCGCTGGCAGCAAAACCGCGTCCGTCCGCACTGGATTCTTTCAGAGGCTTTCCGTCCGGAAGTTCACCAAACACCACATTCTTTGCGGAAAACATTCCCTGGAGTTCTTCGAAGGTCAATACAAAATCCACATAACTGCGGATGGTACGGCGGCTGGCTTCCAGCTTCTTTGCTGCACAGGGACCAACAAAGACAATCTTGCAGTCGGGATGCTTTCTCTTAATCAGACGGGCTGTCAGTACCATGGGGGTCAGAGCCATGGAAATACAGTTGGCATAATCCGGGAACATTTTCTTGGCCATCATAGACCAGGCAGGACAGCAGGAGGTTGCCATAAAAGGCAGTTTTTCCGGAACTTCTTCCATGAAATCCTTGGCCTCCTCAATAGCACAGAGATCCGCACCGGTGGCAACTTCCACTACATCTTTAAATCCAAGAGCCTGGAATGCAGGACGAATCTTCTCCGGCTTCATTTCCGGGCCAAACTGACCAGCCACAGCCGGAGCAACGATGGCATAAACCGGAACATCGCTCTTAAGGGCCAGAATGGTCTGATAAATCTGTCCTTTGTCCACAATAGCGCTGAAAGGACAGCTTACAAGACACATTCCGCAGGATACACATTTTTCATGATCAATGCAGGCTCTTCCGTTTTCATCGGAACGGATGGCATCCATACCGCAGGCTTTTGCGCAGGGGCGTTCCTGACGAATAATGGCATTGTAAGGGCAGCTTTCTACGCACTTACCGCATTTTACACATTTGTCCTGATCGATGACAGATCTTCCATTGACCATGGAAATGGCATGTTTGGGACAAACTTCGATACAGGGGTGCTCCAGACAGCCCTGACATCCGTTCGTAATCATAATATTCTTCTCCGGACAGGAATGACAGGCAAATTTGATAACATCGATCAGCGGCGGCTCATAATACTTCTCTTCCGTAACACTTGCTTCCACTCCCTGAGAAATCAGTGAATGTTCTGCAACATTTCGAATGGACATTCCCATAGCAACACGAAGACGCTCTCCGACAATGGCTCTTTCCAGGAAAATACTTTCTCTGTAGGATGCAATTTCTCCGGGAATAATCTGATAAGGGAGTTCATCCAGCTTTTTGCAGTCGTCCCCATTATATGCCATACGAGCAATTTCTGTGAAAATCTGATGACGAATCTTTGTCTTTGATGAATATAAGCCTCTCATATATACCTCGTCTTTCTATTTTTTCTCTTCGGTAATCGAACAGCACCACTGTTCTCTTCCGATCATTCATATAACGAAACCCTCATTGGGAATATGAAATGGCAAAAAATAAAAATGCCTGATCCGCACTTTATCTTTTACCCCCAAAAATTAATTTGAGATAAAGTATATACTGTTCATATACAAATGTCAATTGACATTCTGTCCTATTTTCTGACTTTGATATTCTGACTTATTCTCTGGCTTTGGTATTCTGACTTATTCTCTGGCTTTGATATTCTGACTTATTTTCTGGCTCTGGTATTCTGACCCTTTTTCTGGCTACGATGGTATCTCTTTTCTTAAAATCCCAGAGCTTTTCGAAGCTTGTCAATTGCTTCTGCATTTTTCAGGGAGTACTCCAGATCCACCTCCGGCTTCTTTCCTTCCAGAATGCAGACACCAAATTCCTCAATTTCCTTTCGGTAATGGTTGCTGCAGTGGATGGGAATCTTTCTTTCTCCCTGGGGTCCGGTGAGAATATAGTACGTATCTCCGGAATAATTAAAAGGGCTGGGCAGAATCAGACTTCCCTTTTCTCCTACGACGGTTCGGCACTGCTCATAGAAAGTATTAAAGGAGAGGAAGGCCGTTGCCGTTCTTCCAGACGCAAACTGAAGGGAGAGGCTTACATTTTCATCAATTCCTGTGCCGGCTTTTCGGCCAATAGCAGACACAACGGCAGGTTCCTCTCCGTAAACACTTCGCATAAAACTGATCGCATAGCAGCCCAGGTCATAGGACACACCGCCGCCGCACTGGGGCTGATACCGAATCTCATCGGTGAGCTTCATTCCCATGGATTTCACCATAATCTGATATCGAATGTCAATATGTCTCAGCTCACCCAGACTTCCCTCGGCCGCCATCTTCTTTGCAAGAGCCACACTGTCACCATGAAGATAGGCAAATGCCTCTGCCAATACCACACCATTTTTTTTGGCACAGGCAATCATCTCTTCCACTTCTCCGGCATTGAGGGCGAGAGGTTTCTCACAGAGAATATGTTTTTTCTTTTCTGCTGCCGCTTTCACCCAGGCACAGTGGAGATGATTCGGCAGAGGAATGTATACAGCATCCACCCCGGGATCATCCAGCAATTCATCATAAGAAGAATATACAACTTCCGGATGAAATTTCTCACGAAACTCTTCTCTCTTGTCCTGACTTCTTCCGGAAATTGCATAAAGATTGGCATTCTCCGCCTCCAGAATAGCAGGAATCACTTTATCTCTGGCAATTCTGGCACAACCTAAAATTCCCCAATTAATCTTTTTCATTTTTTCTTTCTCCATCTGCTCAGTCATTGGGTAAATCCACTTTATCTGAATTCATCCCAAAAACGAATTTACATCCTTATTTATGAAAAACGGAAGCATTTTCATGCTCCCGTTTTTCATCATCTTATTCCAGAGGTTTTCCGGTCAAAAGCTCATACGCCTGCAAATACTTACCAATGGTTTTCTCCACAATATCATCGGGCAGTTCCCAATTATTATCCGGATTTGCTTTCAGCCAGTCTCTGGCAAACTGTTTGTCAAAGGAAGGCTGACCATGTCCAGGTTCATATCCCTCTGCAGGCCAGAAACGAGAGCTGTCGGGAGTCAGCATTTCATCACCGATCACCAGATTTCCATTCTCATCCAGACCAAATTCAAATTTCGTATCGGCAATAATAATGCCTCGGCTCAGTGCATATTCTGCACATTTTTTATAAAGAGCAATGGTGCAGTCTCTCAGTTTTACAGCATATTCTTCGCCGTGTCCCGGGAACTGCTTCTCCAGATATTCAATACTCTTTTCAAAAGAGATATTCTCATCGTGATCGCCGATTTCCGCTTTGGTAGAAGGAGTGTATATAGGTTCCGGCAGCTTGTCGGATTCTTTCAGACCTTCCGGCAGACGAATACCGCATACTTCACCAGTCTTCTGATAGCTGGCCCAGCCGCTTCCTGTAATATAACCACGAACAATGCATTCCACAGGGAGCATGGTCAGTTTGCGGCACATCATGCTGTTTCCGTCAAATTTTTCCTGCTGGAAAAATTCCGGCATATCTTTTACATCCACGGAAATCATATGGTTGGGAATAATGTCCTTGGTCAGATCAAACCAGAATTTAGACATCTGAGTCAGTACTTTTCCCTTTTTGCTGATCTTGTTCTTTAAGATCACATCAAAACAACTGATGCGGTCGGTCGCTACCATGATCAAGGTATCTCCATTATCATAAATTTCGCGAACCTTACCCTCTTTCATCACTTTCATTTCCTGTATACTCATAATTCACACCTTTATCCTTATTTTGATGGTTTTACCCTCCATCATGAGTGTATTTCACCTTTCGAAAAAAATCAAGTCTGAACCGCATAGAATATGGTTTCTAATGGAGATTTTCTTATTTTGATGTCGATAAAAGCCGCCATTTTCAGAAATTTCTATCCAATACGGTACCCGCTGTCCGGATTTACATCCTCTGACGATTGTTGAAAAGCCCATAGATTTTTAATCTGTCCTTCCAAAGTTTCATAATCCCACAAGCCGCTTCTCGATCGGCTGTTGGGATCATGAACACGGATTTTCCCATTTTCCACGCCGGTCAGTACAATGAAATGGCCTTCCGATGTAAAATCCCCGGGCCCCATACTGCAGATAATGGGATGGCCTGCCTCCAGAGTTCTTACAACCTGACTATAGGTCAGTCCTACTTCCCAGCTTTCCAGGCCAAATCTTTGACAGCCTTCCGACATGAGACTCCAGGAGGTTCCGGTACCCTCGATATAATGACCATTTGCTGCCGCAAAATCAGCCACCCGATCCGGTGTCATGGACAAATCTCCGGTCAGACCAATCAGAACCATGGAAAGACAGGTAGGAGCACATCCATTCAATCCGATTCTTCCTTCCCCGTAATAAGCATACCCCCATCGGCTGTCCCACTGGAGAAGTAAAGGAACACCGTCCGAACATTCTTCTTCCGTCACTTCCCCCTGCGGCTGACTGTCTGCCGTCAGATAGCCCAAAGCATAATCAATCATTTCCGGAGTGCTGCAGAGTGCAGCAAGCAAAGTTTCCGGATATTCATGGATATGCTCCACCACCGGCTGAAGCTCCGGATACTGTTCTTTCATTTTGTCCAATTGCCTGGGTATCTCACTGCTCTCCCACTTTCTTGGAGTATCACTGACATAATCCCTGGGTCCTTCCTCGGGGATCTCCTTTTCCTCGTCCGTTTCCATTACATGTTCCGCATCCAGATCAATTCCATCTTCTGCCGGTGCCAAAACAAAATCATGAATATCCGGCTGTCTGCTGTCCATTCTATAAAATAAAAGTCGGGGAAGCAGACCTCCCATAAAGAGAATCACCACAGCCAACAGCAAAATACAAAGGCTTCGATTGGAAAACAATATTCTTTTCCATTTCCGGTACCGCCGTTTGTACCGGGATCTCTTTTTTCTATTTCGTTTCTCCAGAATATCGTCAATGTTCTTTCTCATATCATGCATTACATTACTTCTCCCACTTATCATTATTTATCCTGTTTGATTTACAGGAATTTTATCGGAGAGAAACACCATTTCTTTCTCAAGATTCTGATAAAACCATGATGAATTTCTTATGAATTTCTTAATCCCGGTTCCGAAAAAAAGAATGTGCCAACGCACATTCTTTTTTCGCTGTCATGACCTTTGCTTATGTCTTCTACTGTACAGAAGCTTTCTTGTCTGGAATTATGAAGATAAAAAGCAAAGAACTCAGCAGCAGCATACCAGGATAGAACAGATTGGGAATAATCTGAAATGCAGAGATTTCAAATCCCATTTCACTGACTGCCGAAATGGCAACCAGCATCTGAGCACCGTATGGAATGACTCCCTGGAAAATACAGGAAAAAGTATCCAAAATGGAAGCGGTTTTTCTGGAAGAAACACCATATTCTTCCGACATGGCTTTGGCAATAGGATTGGCCATAACAATGGCAACTGTATTATTTGCCGTAGCAATGTCCATGGCTCCTACCAGAAGACCCATTCCCAGCTGGCCGCTCTTCGTTCCGCGAAAAACCTTCCGAATCAGATCGAGAAGGGCTTCAAAACCGCCGTATTCACGGATCAGTGCACACATGGCTGCCACCAGAATGGCCACCATACTTGTCTCAAACATACCGGAAACGCCGCTGCCCATATTGGTGATTAATTCCACCGGTGTAATTGCACCGGTTCCCAGCATAATCACTGCACCGGACACAATTCCGATAATCAGTACGACAAAAACATTGATACCTATAATTCCGCCGATCAGTACAAGAACGTAAGGCAGAATATTCAGCAGATGGTACTCCTGAATGATGGTACCGGCCAGATCCACACGGAAGGACAGAACCAGAATCAGTACAAGAGATACGATAGCTGCCGGCAGGGCAATATAGAAGTTCTCACGAAACTTATCTTTCATGGCACATCCCTGTCCATTGCAGGCGGCAATCGTCGTATCGGAAATGAAGGACAGATTATCACCAAACATGGCACCTCCCATAACAGCTCCCACACAAAGAGGAAGGCTGAAACCGGATACCTGAGAAACCGATACGGCAATGGGTGTAATCAGGGTGATTGTTCCTACGGAAGTTCCCATGGCAGTGGATACAAAGCAGGCTACCACAAACAGAACCGCAACCGAAAGTCTGGCAGGAATCAGGGAAAGCATAAAGTAAGCAACACTTTCCGCACTGCTGCGGCCCACAACTCCCACGAAAGCACCGGCAGCCAGGAAAATCATGAGCATGGTAATAATATTCTTGTCACCGATTCCCTGGCCCATGAGAACCAGTTTATCATCAAATTTCAATTTTCGATTCTGAAGACAGGCTACAAGAATCGCTGCCATAAATGCAACAACAATAGGAATATTATAAAATCCCATGGGAATCTTCATGATGTATTCAAATGTGATTCCCAATCCCAGATAAAGGACTAAAAACACCCCAATGGGAAGCAATGCAATCGGATTACTTTTCTTCATGGGCAGTTTCTCCTTTTTTTCCGCCAAATACAATCCATACTATAAATCCGATGAAAGCCAGTCCAATGATCATCCAGGGAATCAGATACTGCTTGCCCTTCGGGCTAAAGAAATCCCAATAACCTTTCAGATAAATCACTACTACAATGATCGGAAGAATGTAGGTCATATATTGTCTCAGAATCTCAGGGAATCTCATACCCTTTCCTGCATTGGCTTCCTGAATAAAGGAATCCCATCCCCATCCATAACGGGTAGTACAGAAAAGCAGATATACCATGGAGCCCAGAGGCAGAATATTGTTGGAAACAAGAAAATCTTCCAGATCCATGATATTCGTTCCCGGTCCCAGAGGCTGAATACCGGCCAGTACACTGAAGCCAAGGACACAGGGCATAGATAACAGAATCAATCCGATGATATTGAAAATTACCGTTTTCTTACGGGACCATCCCCAAAGATCGATGGCAAAAGAAATAATATTCTCAAATACAGCGACTACGGTAGACAGTGCCGCAAAGGACATGAACAGGAAGAACAAAGTACCCCAGATTCTTCCACCTGCCATCTGATTAAAGATGTTCGGCAGAGCTATGAAAATCAGAGAAGGACCGGCTCCCGGTTCAATTCCGAAAACAAAGCATGCCGGAATAATAATCAGGCCTGCCATCAGGGCAACAAAGGTATCCAGCAAAGTAATACTCACTGTTTCCCCTGCCAGGGAGCGTTCCTTTTCCAAATAGCTTCCGAAAATGGCCATGGAGCCCATACCAATACTCAGAGTGAAGAAGGCCTGAGACATGGCACCAAAGACCACATTACCGATTCCGCTGTCCACCATTTTTCCAAAGTCAGGAACCAGATAGAACTTTACACCCTCCATGGAACCGGGTAATGAAACAGAATGTACTGCCAGCAAAACAATCAGACCCAGCAGACAGATCATCATAATTTTTGTAATTTTTTCTACGCCCTTTTGTACTCCCAAAGAACAGATACCAAAGGAAATCAGGATCGCTGCGATCATACCAATGGTCATTAAACCGGGAGATCCCAGCATAGCACTGAATTCTGCACTGATCTGATCTGTCGTCATCGAAGCGGATGTAAATACACCGGTCAGACATTTCCAGAAGAAAACTAGCATCCAACCTGCTACCACAGTATAAAACATCATCAAAATATAGTTACCGGCCATGGCAAAATATCCATAGGAATGCCATCTTCCGCCTTTGGGCTGCAGCACTTTAAAAGAAGCTGCCACACTCTTGCGGCTTCCCCGGCCCACTGCAAATTCGCAGACCATGATCGGGAAACCTAAAATTGCCAAAAACACCAGGTACAGCAGAATAAATGCTGCGCCGCCATACTGCCCGCACATGTACGGAAACTTCCATACATTTCCCAGACCTACCGCACAACCGGCAGATACCAGGATAAAACCAAGGCGGGATTTAAATTTTTCTCTTTCCATTCGTTCTCTCCCCTCTCTTTTTGCTCAGGTATTCGAGGTCTTCTCTCCTCTGAACAAAACACGGTATCGTGTTTTGCTCTACCGTATGCATTTAACGAATATGATGTTTCCATTATACATGAGGAACCCCTTTGGATCAATTAGTTTTTGTTTTTTTTATCGCAATATATCACATTTTTATTTTTTGCATTATAATATGAGACAAGGGACAAATAGACATAAAAATATATGCAGTGCACGTAAAAATCGACGTTGGCTTATTGATTTTCCATCCTGCCAACCAGCAGAAAAAGAAAAGGAGCGTAAAAATGGAACTTCGTGATAAAAATGGATTAACCGAAAAAGAATATATGGCACAGTACAAGAGAGGCAGCTGGCCTCTTCCCTCCGTCACTGCCGACCAGGTTTTATTAAGCAAGGAAGAAGATGGCTATGATATCCTTCTCATTCGCCGTGGCGGCCATCCCTGCCTGAATCAGTGGGCACTGCCCGGAGGTTTTTTGAATGAGCAGGAACCTCCTCTCCATGCTGCCGCCAGAGAATTATTGGAAGAAACAGGTCTGGAAGGAATTTCCTCTGTTCTTCTGGGAGTATTCGGAGATCCGGGACGTGATATCCGGGGCTGGACGATCACCTGTGCCTATTGTTCCCTGGTAGATCGGACAAAAATCAAGCCCCAGGCAGGCGATGATGCCAAAGATGCCCAATGGTTTCATCTGTCCTGGAAGAAGGAAGATCATCAGTGGAAAATTCAGCTGGAAAGAGAGGATACCGTTCTGAGTGCCGTTCTCACCTCCACTCTCCATCGAAATGCTCTGGGAACAGATATTTCCTTTGAGATTCTCGAAAATCAGGGCCTGGCCTTTGACCATGCAAAAATCATCGCCACAGCTATCCATCGGATGGAAAATTCATATGATACGTTTTCCTGAATCCGTTCCCGGAAGTTATTCTTGTGCTTTCTTCGAGTTTAGAGTAAAATAAGAACACAAGGAGGCTACGCTATGAATTCCACAACAAATCAGATTACTGCCTGCGAACCGGAAGACTGCAGCAGTTGTACTGCGGACTGCTCTTCCCGCATGAATCTCAATGACAAAGTAATCGAAATCACCACCGACGAGGGGGAAACGATGCGCTGTCTGGTTGCCTTAAAATATCAAATGGAGCAGCAGGATTACATCGCCGTTATGCCCCTGAAAGACAATCCGGAGGGTGACATCTATCTTTTCCGTATGATTTTAGACGGAACAAAACTGGACAACATCGAAGATCCCGATGAATATAATCGGGCTGCTGAAGCATTTGGCATTGCTATGGAAAAGGAGCAAAAGAAGAAATATGAATAGACAGGAATCCACTACACTTTGGAAAGACAGAAAACACTGGGCCTGGTTTCCTTTCAGTTTCACCACTTATCGTCTGACCCGGGAACGTCTTTATCAACAGAACGGACTTCTCACAACTCACTACGACGAAACCATGTTGTACAAGGTCATCGATCTCTGTCTGGAAAGAACATTTATGCAGAAGATCTTCGGCACAGGAACGTTAATTCTGACAACGAGAGCCGATTCCCAGCCTCATATTTACCTGAAGAATATCAAAGATCCTCTGGAAGTAAAAGAGATCTTTTCCAATGCCATTGAAAGCGAACGCACTCGCAAGAAAGTGATAGGAAAAGAATTCTTCGGAACCAACGCCTCTGACCGCGGAGCATATCCGGAGGATGAGGAAGAGAATGTCTGGGGAGATGATGATCATAACTGAATCATTTGCCAGACCCGGATTGTATCATAATCCGGACTGTATTATAATCCGGACCAATCAGAAAACAAAATACCCCTGTGACATCATAGAACTGCAGTCGCCGATGTCCAGGGGTATCTTTCTTTTACTTATTAGTAGTTTTCTGCGTGAACTTCAAAATAGCTCTGAGGATGAGCACATACGGGACATACCTGAGGAGCCTTGGTTCCAACTACAATGTGTCCGCAGTTGCGGCATTCCCATACGGTAACGGTGCTCTTCTCAAATACTGCTGCTGTCTCAACATTCTTCAGAAGGGCACGATATCTTTCCTCATGATGCTTTTCAATCTCAGCAACCATACGGAATTTGGCAGCCAGAACAGTAAATCCTTCTTCTTCTGCGGTCTTGGCAAAACCTTCATACATGTCGGTCCATTCATAATTTTCGCCTTCAGCGGCTGCTTTCAGATTTGCTGCCGTATCACCGATGCCTTCCAGTTCTTTAAACCACATCTTTGCATGCTCTTTCTCATTCTCAGCTGTCTTTAAGAACAGGGCTGCCATTTGCTCGTAACCTTCTTTTTTGGCAACGGATGCAAAATAAGTGTATTTGTTTCTTGCCTGAGATTCTCCAGCGAAAGCTGCTTCCAGATTTTTCTCTGTCTGAGTTCCTGCGTATTTGCTCATGAATTTTTCCTCCTTTTTGATTCCCCTTGATATCCGGCAGATACTGGCTGGATTCGGGAATTCTATTGCTTCTCTCTGCATTCATCACAGAGATACATTAGCTTTAGGTCATAGGAATCAATAACAATCCCTGTTTGCTTTTCCAAGATAGAAGTAATGTCCTGGAGATACAGATCAGAAATTTTTCCGCACTGCCGACATATCAGATGATCATGACGAAGAGTCTTATCAAATCGATCTGCTGCATTTTCCATAACAACTCGACGAATCAAACCGTTTTCACACATGGCGTTGAGATTATTATAAACGGTAGCCAGCACCACTTTCGGAAAGGCTTCCTTCATCTTCATAAAAATCTGTTCCGCCGTAAGATGTTCGTTGGATTCGTTAACGATTTCCAGAATCTTCCTGGCATACTTAGTCATATCAACACTCCAAACTTAGAATTATTCTAATTTTAATACATCATTTTCAAAATGTCAATGATTTCTCTGCAGATCATTTTCTTTTTATGATTTCTCTGCCAATCATTTTCTATTCCGTTTTATTATTTTTCATCCGAATTCCGGGGATAATCCCCCCTGCCCATCTGAACTTCATAACCAATCGCCTCCATTCGCCGGCAAAGATTCTGATAGCTTCTGACAGCTTCTTCCCCTATACCAATCTTTCCATCATAAAGGCGGTATTTTTCCCGAACCTCCAAAGGAGAAATATTTGGCATAACGATGTTGGCTCCGGCCAGGACTCCCATTTCCCTTCCCCTGGGATGAATCGATCCCAGGGCCGTTGTCGCCGGCAGAAGAACACGGGGAAACATGAGCCGCAGTATACCCAGCAAATGAAGGGTATCCTCCAAGGTTCCTGCCGGTTCCGAAGCAAAGCAGGTATCCTGATGGGGAATAAAGGGGCCGATGCCAATCATATGAGGATTCAATTCTTTCATGAACATCAAATCCTCTACAATATACTCTGTTTTCTGTTCCGGTGATCCCACCATGATACCGCAGCCGGTCTGAAAACCAATTTCTTTTAAATCCCGAAGACACTGCTGACGATGCTCCATACTCATGGTATGGGGATGAAGCTTTCCATAATGAAAAGAATTGGAAGTTTCCTGACGCAGAAGGTATCGATTGGCTCCGGCATCAAAAAAGGCTTGATAGCTTTCTTTTGCTCGTTCCCCGATGGACAGGGTAATGGCACAATCCGGATAACGATGACGGATTTCTCCAACAATATCGCAGATTCTTTCATCGGTAAAATATCCATCTTCCCCGCCCTGGAGCACAAAAGTACGGTAACCAATACGATATCCCTGTTCACAGCAGGCCAGTATCTCTTCTTTCGTCAGGCGATAGCGGGTTATATGACAATTGCTTTTTCTGATTCCGCAGTAATAACAGTCATTTCTGCAGTAATTCGTAAATTCAATCAGACCTCGCATGTAAATGCTGTGTCCATAGTTTTTTATCCGAACTTCCCGGGCATTCGTATAGAGAAACTCTTCCTCTTCGCCGGACCAGGGAGACCGAAGCAGCTGTTCATATCCCTCGGAAGGCAGATTTTCTTCTTCCCGAAGCTTTTGTATCCACTCAATTTTATTCATAGGTGTTTTACTCATATACATTATTTCTGTTATCACGAATTCTTTCTGTAATTCCGGATTCTTTCTGTTCTCCTGAAGCATTCCTATTCTCACGAATCCGCTCTGTTCTCAAGGAGCATTTCATTTCAGCTTCCTTACTCAGGAGTATTCATCTCATTCTCCCAAAGCTGGGGGAATATGGATGTACAGCGTCTCAGAATTCCCTGGAAATAGGAAATGGCAATGCCATAATTCGTAAACGGTACTCCCTGGTCTGCCGCACATTTCATACGGTATCGAACTTCCCTCTCATTCAGCATACAGCCGCCGCAATGAATAATCAGAGAATAGGGAGACAAATCTTCCGGGAAACCAAGGCCGGAACTCGTTTCAATCTTCAGCTCTGCTCCCGTATACTCTTTCAGCCAGCGGGGAAGCTTCACCGTTCCGATATCATCACACTGACGATGGTGAGTGCAGCCCTCTGCAATCAGAACCGTATCACCGTCTTTCAGCTGTTCGATGGCCTGGGCTCCCTTTACCGCTTCCTCAAGAAAGCCTTTATATCTGGCCATCAGGATAGAAAAGGAAGTCAGAGGAATCTCTGTCGGTATATCTGCCGCAACCCGGGCAAAAGCCTGACTGTCGGTGATGACCATGGCCGGCTTTTCATTGAATTTTGCAAGAAGCCGGGGGAGCTCCAGTTCCTTGGCACAGATCGCCGTGGCACCGGCATCCAGAATATCACGAACCATCATCTGCTGAGGAAGAATCAAACGTCCCTTGGGAGCCGCTTTATCAATGGGAATAACGAGGATTACCAGATCATCCGCATGAATCAGATCTCTCACCAGCATCTTCTGATTCGGCGATTCGATCAAATGGGCCATTTTTTCCTTTAGCTCATAAATACGAATTCCCTGTTCGGCACTAACATAGATTTCGTTTTCCTTTTCTTCCGGAATACTCTCCAGGAGATCGGATTTATTCCAGACAATCAGATAAGGAATCTCCTTATCCCGAAAAAGCTGAACCAACTCCTGATCACATTCTTTCATTCCGACGGAACCATCCACTACCAGAACAGCCAAATCTGTCCGGTTTAATACCTGACGCGTTTTTCGAATCCGCTGTTCCCCCAAACTTCCTTCGTCGTCGAAGCCGGGAGTATCAATGATCATGACCGGCCCCAGAGGGAGCAGCTCCATAGCTTTTTTCACCGGATCCGTCGTTGTCCCCCGAACTTCGGAAACAACCGCCAGATCCTGTCCGGTAACAGCATTCACCAAACTGGACTTACCAGCATTTCTTCTTCCAAAAAAACCAATATGGACACGTTCTCCCGAAGGAGTATCATTCATACCCATTTCTTACACCTCCTTTTCATGATCAAAAACAGTTACCAGGTCCGGCATTTCCCGCCAGAAACAGCGGCCGGAGAAAGACTCGGTCGGCAATGAATAAAAAACAGCATCTTTTGGACAGATCGGCTTGTAGAGAGGATCTGCCGCGATAATGGAAAAATGCTGCAGAGCGTTCTCCATTTCCCTTTCTCCCTTAACGGAAAAATCCTTTTCTCCCAACAGATTTCCGCACTGCTCCAGAGGGCAGATGACCCTGGCAGAGTATCCGTAACCCACGGAAATGGCCCAGGCCAGGGAAGCCATGGCAACTGGTTCTCCCACTAAAGCAATTTCCTTTTCTTCGGAAAAAGGCAAAGAGGTTCTGGCAGCTGCTGTCACTTCGCTGATGCCTGTATCCGCTGCCCTCTCCATTTTTTCACAAAGAATCTTTGTAAAAGCTCCCGTAGGAATGCCGGTTACATAGGGAATTCCATAAGTTTCTTCCATATAAACGGCCAGCCTCATTCCCACCGCGGAAACGACGAGATTCACCTCTGCCTCGGCAGCTTTCATAAGCTGCGGGAAGGAATCACCCATGGCCCAGCAGGACACGATTTCAAAACCATTTTCTTCCAAAACTCTCCGCAGAGACCGGACACTGCCGGGGGCGGCAAAATCCAGGGGAGTCACTCCCAGGAGGTTCACTTTTCTTTTTTCGGACCCCCCGGAAGACTCGGCCGGCTTCGGCAGAAAACGGCGGGCAATGGCTTCCAGAGCCTGACCGCTTCCCTGAACAT
>JAQXIM010000002.1 GCA_029007785.1 Clostridiales bacterium
AATATAAACGCAGAAGATAATTACGCGTTCGCAGCCTAATGGCTGCTGTCGGCCTTAAGTTGCTCACAGCTTAAGCAACCGGCACTATGAACTGTGAGGCACTTTTTCTTCAAAGCTTTGAGAAGTAAAAAGATTTTATGAAGCTACTGATGGATATCATCTGTCGCTGGACGGTATCCGGAGGGAATGTTAATACAGTGACTGTGATGGGAGATACCTGGGTGGACGGGTTTTCGGACAGGGGTTCGATTCCCCTCAGCTCCATTTGTTGTTATCCTTTCGAGGATGAAATCAGAGTATGATTGATCCCGGAAGAAGCATCGATTTGTGAGTTATTTGTAAAAGGCCATATCCAATATTCGGATATGGCCTTTTATAAGTGTTAAGAAGATTTGTCGATGAAACGGATAAATTGATGATAAAATGAAGAAAAATGCAATAATGTTTATATATAATTATGAAAGGTATGAAGAAAAGTTTATTTTGTCATCACAAAACGTACATATTTTATTGCTATAAATATAAACATGGTATAGAAGACGAATGGTGTTCTTTGTATATCAGAAATAGAATTTTTTATAACAGGAGGCAGATATGAAGTATCCAAAACTGACTGAATGTGAAATGATGGTAATGAAATGTATTTGGGATATAGGCGAAGAGTGCCGTGTCCTGGATGTGATGAAAAAGCTGGAAGAGAAAAACATTTTTTATAAAAGAACCACGGTGGCTACGTATCTGATACACCTGAAGGATAAGGGGTACATTCGCATCAGCCGTGAAGACAAACATGTTTTCTATTATGAGGCAGTGATCAGTTATATTGACTATCGCAAAGAGAAATCAAAGAACTATTTGAATTTCTGGTATAATGGAAATGTAGACAACTTTTTAAATGATTTGATCTGAGTTTGCAGATGAAACGAAATATCCGGGTTTTTCTTTTCCTATACTTTTTCTTGAATTTTTAGACAAAGTGACTTATAATGATACCAATTTCAGGAGTTATCAGGCAGGCCTATGGCCTGCCGATTTCATAGACTGAGGAAGGTGTCTGTTCGTGGGATGCAGTTTATGATCAGGGCAGGCAGACGGGGGAAATGGTTGGAAAATAAAGAAAAAAGATTTGCTGTTTTAATTGATGCGGACAATGTTTCGCCGAAATACATTCGCTATATACTGGATGAGGTCTCCGACGTGGGGATTGCCACATACAAAAGAATCTATGGAGACTGGACCGAAGCCGGAAAAAAGGGATGGAAGGATGCAATCCTTGAATGGTCTGTAAATCCGATCCAGCAATATAGTTACACAACAGGAAAGAATTCCACGGATTCGGCCATGATTATTGATGCCATGGATATTCTGTATTCTCATAATGTGGACGGATTTTGTCTTGTTTCCAGTGATTCTGATTTTACAAAACTGGCTCAGCGTCTTAGAGAGGCCGGTATGTTTGTATTGGGAATGGGAGAAAGCAAAACACCAAAGCCCTTTCGTACTGCCTGTGATACGTTTAAGATTCTTGATGTGATTTCTCAGGCGGAGGACAGCAGTCACACGGCAGGCGAGACAGAGATTGCCGATAAAGCAGATATTACCAGTATTCATGAGATCAAGAAGGCTATTTTTAAGACGCTGACAGAAAACACGAATCAGGGCCGCCCTACAGGAATGGCGGATCTGGGGAATTTTCTGGCAAAGAAGTTTTCTGAGTTTGATGTAAGAAATTACGGCTATTCCAAATTATCGACGTTTCTGGAAAGCTTTGATGATTTTGAGATCGTCAAAGAGGGTACCATATATTATGTCGTAGATAAACGGGCAGAGATTCCAAAACAGGAAATTGAATGGGAGATTTGCCGGATTCTGGAGAGAAATCATGGACAGGTTGACAATCTGAGTATTGTCAAGGATGAAGTAAAAAAAGCTTTTCCGGGATTTCATGTGAAACAGTATGGTTTCAGTCGCTTTTCCAATTTTGTTCGCAGCTTTCGTGAATTTGAGTTAAAAGAAAATAAGATTCGTCTGCTGGAACTTCCTGCGGAAGAATATTCGGAAGAATCTGAAGGGGAAGAAATGGAGAATGAGATCACTTCTTTCTGTGAAGAGGAAGAGAATATTCCTTTTGTTGAGAAGAAAGCGAATAATCACAGAAAAAAACGTTATCAGAAAAGAAGGAGAAAGTAAAATGAATCAGACATGTGAAACGCTTTGCCATCGCCGTAGTGTACGGAGATTTAAGGAAGATCAGCTGCTGGAAACAGAGCTGCAGATGATTCTTCAGGCAGGAATGAATGCTCCGTCGGGAATGAATCGTCAGTCTCCCATTATGGTAGTCGTTCAGGATCAGGATACCATTCGGAAGCTCTCTGCCATGAACGCAGCAGTTATGGGAAAAGACGGAACAGATCCTTTTTATGGTGCGCCTACGGTTGTTGTTGTTCTGGCGGATAAGGAAGCTCCTACCTGGAAGGAAGATGGCTCCCTAGTTATGGGTAACCTGATGAATGCGGCCTATTCCATGGGGGTTGGTTCCTGCTGGGTTCATCGTGCCGGCCAGGTATTTGATTCACCGGAAGGACAGGCACTCTTAAGAGAATGGGGAATCGAAGGAAATTACGGCGGAGTCGGACATTGTATTCTGGGATATCCGGATGAGGAAAAGGAACCCCTGAAGAGAAAAGAGGATTATATTTACAGAATCTAATAATGGATATTATGATATAAGCATATTTAAAAAGATTTTTTGCGTTTTGTCTTTTTTGATATAAAAAGAAAAGCTCTGGTGTAAAAAAGAAAAATTAGTAAAAAAGCAGTTTGGGATTAGAAATACAAATAATAAATAAAAAGATACATATGACTTGCATTTTGCATCTGTTTAATGATATACTGAAAATAGATATATTGACGGATATCTGTCAACAATGATACATTGACGATTCATTTATACAATCCGAATGTCAGAAAAGGAGATGCATTATGAGACAGACACTATATAAGCATACGTTAAGTATTGCAGAAAAACAGCATTTAGTGAAGATTTCTTCACTGATCCATCAGGATATTGAGGAGTCTCAGATATCGGATGGAATTGCAGTGGTGTATTGTCCAGGGTCAACAGCAGGAATTGCGGTCAGCGAAAAAGGAAACCCGGATGTGGTGAGAGATGTGATCTATGGCCTTGAGAAGGCTTTTCCATCAATGAATCGCAGCTATCGTAATATGAAGGGAAATTCCCATGCTTATTTGAAATCGGCGGTCTGTGGCCTCAGTACCACCCTCATCATTGATCAGGGCAAGTTGATCCTTGGTGAAGAGCAGGAAGTGTATTTCTGTGAGTTTGACGGACCTTGTGATTGTGAGTTTTATGTAAAAGTAATGGAAGGATAGATAAGTGTTAAGGAAAAATCTGATCTTTCTCGGTGACAGTATTACAGACTGTGACCGTTTGTGGGATAATAGGCCGGAACCGCTTGGTTCCGGCTATGTTCGTTTTTTGCGTGAGATGGTATCGGACGAGTACACATTGATTAACCGGGGTCATAATGGATTTACAGCATGGCAGGTGGCTCAAAGTCTGGAGGAGGATTGTCTGACCAGGTCACCGGATTTTGTGACCCTTCTTGTAGGAATTAATGATGTCTGTGCCAATCTCTGGAATGCAGGCGGCTATGGGGCTGTCGAGTATGGCAGCATTTTAAAGCAGATCGTGGACCGAATTCGCCGGGAGACAGGAGCAGCTGTGATGATTATGGAACCTTTTGTCTTTCCCTGGCCTCAGGAATTTTTAAGCTGGATGGATAAGCTGGCTGAGTTTCAGAAGGAAGCAAGAAATGCGGCCGCAGCTGCCGGAGCGGATTTTCTTCCCCTTGCAGATTTTTGGGAAGAAAAGGGTCATCAGCTGGATGTGAAGCAGCTTACGGCGGATGGCATTCATTTGACCGAGACGGGACATCGTCTCCTTGCACAGCGGTGGTTATCTCTGTCTCAATGGGAGGAACACTGTCATGAAAGATAGAAAAACATTTCATGGAAGAACGGTTCTGATGATTCTGTCGCTGCTCTTTCTTATGACAGGGTGCAGTTCGGGGACAACCGGTTATAGTCATTCTTTTTTTGCCATGGATACATATATGAAAGTAGAGGTGTGGGGAGAAGACGGAGAAGAAATCTGTCAGGCTCTGGAAGAGGAGATTGAACGAGTGGAACAGAAAATCTCAGTTACGGATCCGGATAGTGATGTCAGCCGCCTGAATGCTTCTCAGGGAGAAAAATGTTCTGTGGATGATGAGCTCTTTTATATTCTGCGGGAGTCGCTGGAAATCGGTCAAGCGACCGGCGGAGCTTTGAATATCAGTCTTTATCCCTTGTCTCAGGCATGGGGGTTTTCCTCATCCGCTTCCGGTTATCGGGTGGTGCCCGAGGACGAGAGACAGGAAATTCTTAAGCTCTGTGACTGCAGTCAGATCCAATTGAATTCAGAGGATCGGACGGTTGTCTTTCCCCAGGGAATGGCGGTAGACTTTGGAGCTGTGGGAAAAGGATATGTAACGGATACCTGTGCAAATATTCTTCGTGACAATGGTGCAGAACGGGCTCTTCTTCAGCTTGGCGGCAATATTTATGCCATGGGAACCAAGGAAAATGGGAAAGAATGGCGTGTGGCCATACAGGATCCCAGCGCGGAGGCTGGACAGAATGGAGCCGTCCTGGGCAGTGTTTCCGTAAAAGATAAGGCGGTAGTAACTTCAGGTCCTTATCAACGGTATTTTGAAGAAGGAGGAATTCGGTATCATCACATCCTCGATCCGGCTACGGGAGCACCGGCTGAAAACGGTCTTCTTTCCGTGACCATAATCAGCGAAAGCGGATTACTGGCGGATGGTTTATCTACAGGGCTTTTTGTCATGGGGCTGGAAAAAGGGATCGAATACTGGAAGAATCAGAATCAGGCAGAAGTGGTCTGGATGACGGATCAGGGAGAGCTTTGGGTGACGGAAGGACTGAAGGACGCTTTTCAGGCTGCGGAAGGACTGCAGATAAATTGGGTCAGCAGGTAAATATATTTGTGAGATTCGATGCTTATACGGATATGTCAGCAATCGAAATTGAGAATAGATAAGACTAAAGACAGGGAGAATTTCAGATGAAATTCTCCCTGTCTTCTGATTGAGGAAAGTATTACCTGAAAGAATTCATACGTCAGGTTATCTTTCTCTCCATCCCGCTTTGGTGATTACTGACGGCGAGAGCTCATTTCTCTCTCCTGAGCTTCGATCATCTTTTTCACCATATAACCGCCAACGGAACCGTTCTGATAGCTGGTCAGATTACCATTATATCCATCCTTGGACAACGGAACACCAAGCTCGTCTGCGATCTCCATTTTAAAGCGATCCATAGCTTCCTTTGCTTCGGGTACTTCGATTCTACCGCTAGATGTGTTTGACATAATAGACGCCTCCTTTTTCCATTCTCTTATGAAAATGTTTTGCGGGTTACACGCTTATTATGTGTCTTATTGAAAAGAATACTCTGGAAAAATATGTTTTTTATGCGGGATTCCTGTTTCTTTCTGGATTTAAATGGAAATATTTACGCAATGTCTTTCGTGTAAATAGGTACGAACAATCTGTGCGATTGCTACGTGGTCCGGATGAGTACGGTAAACTTCAAGAGCTTCCTCATCGGTCAGTTCTGCATAAATAGCTGCGTCTGCTGTGCTGCTGGAAAGCGGCGGCATAGCCGGCTCCATCTTTGTCAGTCCGGGAATGGTATCCACCAGTTTGGGGAATTCTTCCTGGAGCTGCTTCAGCACTTCTTTTTTTGTTTCTTCGGAAACTTCGGGGCGGAAATTCCAGCTTACAATATGACGAACCATATTCTTCTCCTCCTGAAAACCTGATTTTTCAATCAATCAGTTTATTTCGTATATCCCTGATTTTATCGGCCGAAACAGAAAATACAGTGAAATTATGAACGGATTTCCTGCATTTGTCCTGTTCGTTTCGATGATTGAGAATACAAATTACTTTTAACACCGGGCACCTTTTTTGTCAAGGCTGTCCGGCATGATACTTAGATAAATCGAGGAGAAAAGTCTTTTGATAATGGATGAAAAACACTTTTGTCTTGTATTGTAACGAAAGAGAAAATAATTCATTCAACAAAAAAAGACTTCATAAAATCTTTCAAGGTTTTAAATTGACAAATCATTCGATAACACGTATAGTTGTAACAGATTTATTGATGTTAAAATATAAAAATTGTTTCGAATAATAGAAGATTTGATTGATAAAGGAGTTAACATGAAATTATTATCGGTGGCGGTTCCGTGTTACAATTCAGAACCCTATATGGAAAAATGTGTAAACTCTCTGCTGGAAGGCGGCGAACGGGTGGAGATCATCATTGTGGATGACGGATCCCAGAAAGACCGGACACCGGAGATTGCGGATCGGCTGGCTGCAGAACACCCGGGAAGTGTTAAGGCGGTTCATCAGGAAAACGGCGGTCATGGTCAGGCGGTCAATACGGGGCTGAAGAATGCCACGGGACTTTTTTTTAAGGTTGTTGACAGTGATGACTGGGTGAATAAAGAAGCTTATCTGCAGATACTCGATACTCTGGAAAAACTGATACAGGACGGTCAGAATCTGGATATGATGATCAGCAATTTCGTATATGAGAAAGAAGGAGCTGCTCATAAAAAGGTGATGCGCTACGCCAATGCGTTCCCCCAGGGAAGAGTTTTTACATGGGATGAGATGAAAAAGCTTCATATCGGGCAGTATATTCTGATGCATTCCGTCATTTACCGAACGCAGATGCTTCGGGACTGTGGTCTGGAGCTGCCTCGTCATACCTTCTATGTAGATAATATTTTTGTATATTATCCTCTTCCCCATGTAAAGAATATCTATTATATGGATGTGAATTTTTACCGCTATTTCATCGGAAGAGATGATCAGTCTGTCAATGAGAAGGTAATGATTTCAAGAATTGATCAGCAGATTCGCGTGAACAAAATCATGATTGATCAGTATGATCTTGGCAGGATTTCCAATCGAAAACTGCGGAAATATATGTACAGTTATCTGGAAATCATGATGACGGTTTCGTCCATTATGCTGATTCGCTCTCACAATGAGGAGAACCTGGAGAAGAAGAAGGAACTGTGGCAGTATCTGAAAGAGAAAAACTCAAAGATGTATTATAAAATTCGTCACAGTATTATGGGACGAACCATGAATCTTCCGGGCAGAGGCGGTAGAAAGATCTCAGAAGCATGTTATAAGGCGTCTCAGCGTCTCTATGGATTTAACTAGGAACAAAGGAGAGGAACATAAATAGATGAGAGTAATTGCCGGTAAAGCGAGACGGCTGAATCTCGTTACCGTTCCGGGAATGGATACGAGACCAACGACGGATCGGGTAAAAGAGACTCTGTTCAATATACTTCAGCCCTCCCTGGGAGGCTGTCGCTTTCTGGATCTGTTTGCCGGAAGCGGCGGAATCGGAATCGAAGCACTTAGTCGGGGAGCTGCCAGCTGCGTTTTTGTTGAGAATAACCGGAAAGCCCAGAACTGTATAGAACAGAATCTGGTTCATACAAAGCTGGCAGATCAGGGAAAGCTTCTTCGTACCGATGTTTTGTCTGCACTGAATCGACTGGAACGGGAACAGCAGGAGTTTGACATGATTTTCATGGATCCTCCCTACGGTATGGAGTGGGAAAAACGTGTACTGGAAGTTCTGCGTCATTCTGCTTTGGTAAGTCCCGATACCTGGATTATTGTAGAAGCAAATCTGGAGACAAACATGGATTATGTGGAATCCATGGGTTTCGAAATCTTTCGTGTGAAAGAATATAAAACAAATCAGCATTATTTTATTAAAAAAATCGCCGACTGAAACCGGCGGGAGAGACAGGCCGTACCATGACAAAGGAAGAAAAGGTAACATCAGAAAAGGTTGGTATTTATCCGGGAAGTTTCGATCCGATTACCTTCGGACACCTGGATATTATCGAGAGATCGTCGAAAATGTTTGATCGTTTGATCGTTGGTGTTTTGTGCAACAAAGCGAAAAAACCGTTGTTTTCCGCTGAGGAACGTGTTAGAATGATACAGAGTGTAACCTCACATCTGGACAATGTGGAAGTATGTTCCTTTGACGGACTTCTTGTTGATTTTGCAAAGCTGGAGAAGGCAAGTGTGATTGTGCGCGGACTGCGTGCTGTTACCGATTTTGAATATGAGCTGCAGATGGCTCAGACGAACAGAACCATGTGTCCTGAAATTGACACGATTTTTTTGACAACGAATTTGAGTTATGCATATTTGAGTTCCAGTATTGTCCGTGAAGTGGCTCAATACGAAGGAAAAATATCGCAGTTTATCCCGGCTCAGATTGTGCCGCTGGTAGAAGAAAAATGCAGATGCCCCAAGGATTGATTTGGGGAAAGGAAGGATTGATAGAATGAGTAAGATTGAAGAGACAATCGGTGAAATTGAGATGTATCTTGACAGCTGCAAGCCTCAGGCTTTTTCCGGCAGCAAAAAGATTGTCGTAGAAAAAGATGTGATTGATGAGATGTTGGTGGAACTGCGTATGCGTACACCGGAAGAAGTAAAGCGCTATCAGAAAGTAATTGCGAATAAGGATGCCATTCTTGCAGATGCCAAGTCTCAGGCTCAGGCAATGATCGATGATGCAAATCGTCAGACGGAAGAACTGGTCAATGAGCATGAGATCGTTCAGCAGGCCTATCGTCAGGCTCAGAGTATTGTGGATGAGGCTCAGGAAAAGGCACAGCAGATTATCGACAACGCTGTTCAGGATGCCAACAGCATTCGCAGCGGTGCCATGAGTTATACGGATAATGCCCTGAAGAATCTTCAGACCATTATTGCTCATTCTATGGAAGATTCCCAGAGTCGTTTTGATGCATTTATGACTCAGATGAGATCCAGCTATGAGGTAGTGTCTGCAAACCGCCGGGAGCTGAGTGCTGCCGAAGCAGAAGAGATGGAAGCAGAGATGGAAGAGCCTGGAGATGAGGAAAACTATAAGATTGATATCTCCATGAACGGCGACGAAGAATAAAGAAAGACCGGCTTTCCCGTTGTTTTCCTGCTGCGTAAGGAACGGGCAGACAAACGGCAAGGTCGGAGTGTGAACAGAAGACAGGGGGTACGCATCCGTGTGTGCTCCCTGTCTTCCTAATATCATGACAGGTAGGTTTGTGTCAACCTGGTTTTATTAGTGATCTGTCCGGCTCAGAAGGATTGTTTTCCAATCTCTGTCTATGAGATATGGAAATATCAGAAAAAATGGATGCAGATGATGAAAGCCAGAATCGAACTGATGATTCGGGCAAATAAATAGGATATCAGGCTTAAGCCACTGTGATGGATACATCCGGCAGTCTGGGCAAGGCAGGATAGTCCTCCGAAGGAAAGACCGGCAGCACAGAGAGCTGTCCGGATAATGGGAGAGAAGGAACTTTCCGCAGTATAGCTGCATCCTGTGGTGATTTCACAGAGTAAAAGAATAAGACAGCGAAGTCCTTCCGGAAGCTGTGATATTCCAGTGATCCAGGCTGCCAGAATTCCAAAGACAATCATATAACAACCGATGAGAAGAAGGGCATAGCAGCTGTCTGTCCAGGCTTTTTCCCATTGCTTCATGGTCAGACGGGAAAAGGAGGAGTTCATTTTCCGTGATAGAGATCGAGAATCGCTTTCAGAGTCGGGAATCCTAACAGAAGAAGATATGCTTCGGGTGGAGGTTAACCTGTCATTGGCTGAACTTTTTTTTTCGAGGATCAAGGCAGATATTTTCATCGGTATCCAGGGAATCAGCGTGGAAAGCCATACAGAAATCAGAAGGTGATAGGGATGGGAAAGGCTTAAAAGATCCGTTCCGACAAGGCCTGTGATGTACATGGGGCTGGGGAGATTAAAGTGATTAAGAAGAATCTGACCATCCTTCCGCGAAAGAGTTCCTTCCCTGCATTCTTCTGAAGCAAGAATGGCTTCCATGGGATAGCCGCAGAAAAGGCCGAGGAGAGCCAGGGACAGCTGTTTCTTTTTGTTTTCCAGGGGGAAAAGAAGACGGGAAAGTCGGGCAAAGAAAAGAAAGGGAAGCAATACAGGAAGAACGTGATGAAACCATTGAAGGAGACCGTTGGCTGCACCTTCCATACTGATTTTGGGAAATAAAACCATTAGAATTCCGCATAAGATAAGAATCAGGCGGGAGATACTGTTTTTCATGGAGATTACCTCCATACGCTTGTTACAACGTATGCGGAAGTAAATAAAAAAAGAAAGGAATCAATCAATATGAGCTTACAAATAATGGGACCGGCATCCCGGGTTTTTGATTATTTTGAAGAGATTTGTTCTATTCCCCATGGATCGGGTAATATGAAGGAAATTAGTGACTATTGTGTTGCTTTTGCAAAAAAGCATCATCTCCGGTATTCTCAGGATGAACATTTTAATGTAATTATCTGGAAGGATGCTTCTGCAGGAAGGGAAGAGGAACCCGCAGTGATTCTTCAGGGTCATCTGGACATGGTGGCTGTGGCTGAAGAAGGGAGTTCTTTTAACTTCTTAACCGATTCTCTTCAGCTGAAGAAAGAAGGAGATCTGCTCTCTGCAAATGGAACAACTCTGGGAGGGGATGACGGCATTGCAGTGGCCATGTGCCTGGCTTTGCTGGACGACGACACCTTGTCTCATCCTTCTCTGGAATGTGTGTTTACTGTCGATGAGGAAGTGGGAATGCTGGGTGCCCAGGAACTGGATATTTCCCTGCTTCGCGGTAAATATATGCTGAATCTTGACTGTGAGGATGAAGGAAAAGTAACGGTGAGCTGTGCCGGAGGAATTCGGGCGCAGATTTCCATCCCTATGGTGTCGGAGGTAAGAAGAGGTTTTCTCTGCCGAATCCATGCAGCCGGGCTGGAAGGCGGACATTCCGGAGTAGAAATTCATAAAGGCCGTGTCAACGGCAATCGTCTGATGATGGAGATTTTACTCCGGTGCGGAAAGGCTGTATCTGCCGGAATTGCAGAACTTGGCGGAGGCGCAGCAGATAATGCCATCCCAGCCCAGGCTGAGAGTATCATTCTCGTTGGAGAAGAGAACAAGGAAAAGGCAGAAGAATGTCTGACTCTTCTGGCAGATGAACTGACTTCGAAAATCTGTCCGAAAGAACCGAACTTTGCCCTGACCTGGGAATGGGAGGAAGAACCTGCAGAAGTATCCTGCTGGACGCAGGAAGCTTATGAAAAGCTGGATAATATGTGGAAGGTGCCGGATGGAGTTCAGGCTATGAGCCGGGAACTGCCGGGACTGGTTGAAACTTCTTTGAATCTGGGAATTATGGAAAGCAGTAAAGATCAGTGGAAATTGACCTATTCCATCCGCAGCAGTATCCAGGAAAAGAAAGAAGAAGTGGAAGAAGTTTTGAAGAAGGCAGCAGAAACCCTGAGAGGAACCTGTGATTTCATGGGAGATTATCCGGGATGGCCCGTTCGTGCCGAATCTCCTCTGCTGAATCTGGCAAAGGACCTTTTCCTGGAAATGTATGGAAAAGAGCTTGAAGTAGAGGCTATCCATGCAGGCCTGGAGTGTGGTATTTTTGCTTCCCAGATCCCGGAGCTGGATATCATTGCCATGGGACCGGATATGTATGATATTCACTCACCCAGAGAAAAATTATCCATCTCTTCCACTGAAAGAATGTATCTCTATGTACGGGAAATGCTTTGCCGCATGAATCTTCCCGGCGGAGATGCAGGCAGGAGGTAATATGGAAATTCCGGAGAGTTATCGGGAAAGGATGCAGGCACTGCTGGGAGAGGAATGGGAGGAATACCAGGCTTCTCTGGAAGAAGACAGAGCTTACAGTTTTCGTGTGAATACAGCCAAGTGGTCACGGGAGAAAGCCTGGGATACTTTGGAGCTTCCCATGAGTCAGGTTCCCTGGGTGGAAGAAGGTTTCTATTATCCCGGAACCCTCCGCCCGGCGAAGACGCCGGCCTATTACGCGGGATTGATTTATATTCAGGAAGCCAGTGCCATGAGCCCCGGCAGTGTGCTGCCGGTGAGTCACGGAGATAAGATTCTCGATCTCTGTGCGGCTCCCGGAGGAAAAGCGACTCAGCTGGCAGCCAGATTGAAGGGAACCGGTGTACTGTATGCCAATGATATCAGTGCGTCAAGAGGGCAGGCTTTGCTGAAAAACCTGGAAATGGCAGGAGCCGGAAACATTTTTGTCACTGCTGAAACACCGGAGCATTTGTCGGAACATTTTCGGGAGTATTTTGATGCCATTCTGGTGGATGCACCATGTTCCGGGGAAGGAATGCTGCGAAAAGATAATAATATGTTCCGTGATTGGCTGAACCGGGGACCTTCCTATTATCAGCCGATTCAGGCCGGGATTTTGGATACCGCTTCTGCCATGGTAAAACCGGGAGGATATCTTCTCTACTCGACCTGTACCTTTTCGAAAGAAGAAAATGAAGGAAACGTGGAATCCTTTCTTGCCGGTCATGATAATTTTGTCCTGGAATCCATTCCTCTTAAGAAAGGATTTTCCCAGGGTTTCCTTCCGGGAACGGTTCGTCTCTGGCCCCATAAGGTAAAGGGAGAAGGCCATTTTCTTGCTCTTCTTCGGAGAACGGACGGTGCTTTTTCTCGGGCAGCGGATATTGCCGGAAGCAGACAGCTCTCCAGGCCGATTTCCGGTGAAATTTCTGATCTGAATGAGAGTAAGAAAAAGCAACGCGGCAGAAAAGATAACGGGGCAGCCAAAGGAAACGGAAGAAAAAAGGAAGAACGGGGAGGCTTTCCTCTGGCAGAGTACTATCAGGACTTACTGGCTGATACGACTCTGGAAGAGGTGGGAGAACAGCTCTATGCTCTTCCTGCAGGGGAAGAGATTCATTCCGGTATCCATTATCTTCGTACCGGTCTTCATCTGGGACAGTGGAAAAAGGAAAGATTTATTCCCTCCCAGGCCCTGGCCATGGTTACACCGAAAGATTATCCCAATCGGGTAAGCTTTTGCTGGGAGGATGAAAGAATTCTTCGTTATCTGAAAGGCGAGACGCTGACTCTTCAGGAGGGAGAAGCCCGGGGGCAGGAAGGTTGGATCGTTGTATTTCTGGACGAATTCCCCCTTGGATGGGCGGTTCGTAAAGGAACCTCCTTGAAGAACAAATATAATTCCGGCTGGCGGTGGCAGTAAAAGGCAATTTGATTTCAGTGAGAGCGGCAGATGATAAAAAGAGTATATATTAGGAGGAAATGAAATGAGTAAGAATATTACCTTAACCTGGCGGGGACATTCCTGCTTTAAAATTACCTGTGAAGGCTATTCCATCGTGATGGATCCCTATGGAGACGAAGTGGTACCGGGTCTTCCCCAGGTTCGTGAGGAAGCAAATGAAGTGATCTGCAGCCATGATCATAAGGATCACAACAGTGTGGATTCCGTTACGCTGAAAGACAATGGAGCTGCAAATCCCTTTGAGATCAGCAAGGTTGCCTGTGCCCACGATGACGAATTCGGCAGCAAGCGGGGAATGAATTTCATACATATCTTTGATAACGGTGAACTGAGAGTGGCACATTTCGGAGATATTGGATGTCCCTTGAATGAGGCTCAGCTGGAAGCCATTGGCAAGCTGGACGCAGCCATGGTTCCCGTCGGCGGCTACTATACGATGGAACCGGATGGTATTCTGGAATTGATGCATCAGCTGAATCCCCGGGTTGTAATTCCCATGCACTATCGCAGCGATGTATTTGGATATCCTGTGATCGGAACTCTGGAAGACTATCTGAAACTGGAAGACGGAAATATCAGTGTGTATGATGGAAATTCCATTGAGATCACTCCGGACATGAAGGCACAGACGGCAATTTTACAGTATAGAGGATAGAATAAAGAATGGAAGAAAAATTTCAAAAAGGACAGCACGGGTATTTACAGGAAAGAAAAAAACGTAACTTAATGATGACTGCTCTTTGTGCCGCTGTGATTGTGGTTCTGATTTCCATTGGTATGGCAATCTGGCATACAAAACTGAACCTTTTGATGCTGCCGGCGATGCTGTGTGTCATCCCTGCAGCCAATTTCCTGGTAACATATCTGGCTCTGGCAGCCTTTGATCCCGTAGATGACGATCGTCTCGGACAATTATCTTCTTTTGATGAATGCGGAATGCTGCTGACAGAATTGATTGTGGTGGATACGAAAGGCGGAAGAAACTTTGTCGACTTCACTGTAGTCTATAAAAATGGTATTGTAGCTTACCAGTCTGGAAAAAAGGATACCCGGACAATGGTTGAAATTACCATCAATGATGTTCTGAAACGCCGCGGAATTCCCATGAGAATGAAAGTGTATCGTGATTGGGATGAATTCCTGGCCAGACTTGCCGAGGTTGAATTGCTGCAGGATGAGGAATCTGCAAAACGCGTAAACCTGGGAATCAATGGACTTCTCAGCTGCTGCATGTAAACGTTTTTCGCAGAGGCAGTGAGATTTGCAGCGGTTGCTCATGACAGGCAGAATGAAATGGAAGCGTCCTTGTCAGCAGCGACTGATGATATCGCAGGATCAGCGAAAAACTATAATGGAGAAATAAAATGCGTCAATTGACGGTAAAAGAGTATGAATCCGGCCAGAGGCTGGATCGATATCTCGGCAGATATTTAAAGGAAGCCTCGAAAGGCTTCCTTTACAAAATGCTGAGAAAGAAGAATATTACTTTAAATGGAAAAAAAGCAGATGGAACAGAACGGCTGGAGACGGGAGACTGTGTTCGGCTGTTTCTGTCAGAGGAGACTCTGGAAAAATTCATGGGAAAACCGGAACCGGAAGTGGAAGCTCCCGTAAAAAAGACACCGGAAAAGAAAGAGCTTGCCGTCCTTTATGAGACGACAGATGTGGTTTTTATTAATAAACCTGTGGGAATGCTGTCGCAGAAAGCGAAGAAAGAGGATGTTTCTGTCTGCGAATACCTGGTGGAGCGAATGGTGAACAACGGCGAACTGACAAGAGAAGGACTTCGTACTTTCCGGCCCGGAGTGTGCAATCGTCTGGACCGGAATACCAGCGGAGTGATCGCTGCCGGAAAAAGTCTTCGCGGACTTCAGGGTCTTTCAGCCATGTTTCGTGATCGATCCATGGATAAATATTATCTCTGTCTTGTTCATGGAAGAGTCAAGCAGGATGCAAGAATTAGAGGTTATCTTGTCAAAGATGAGTTGACCAATACGGTTAAGGTTTACTCTTCTTCTTCCGATCGGACTTCCATGATCGAGACAGAATATCATCCTCTGGCCTGGGGAGAGAATTTTACTTTGCTGGAAGTCAAGCTGATCACCGGTAAAACCCATCAGATTCGTGCCCATCTGGCATCCCAGGGCCATCCCATTCTTGGTGACTCCAAATACGGAAATGAAAAAGTAAACCGGGAATTCCGGGAGAGATTTCCTCTTCGCTGCCAGCTGCTCCATTCCTGGAAACTTGTTTTCCCGAAAGAACTGAAAACGTTTCCGGAACTGGAAGGCAAGACGATTACAGCACCCCTGCCTCCGGCATTTTCCCGCTGTCTTCAGATTCTTGGTATTTCATTGCCTTCGTAAAGCAGAAAGGAGACATAAGAAATGGCTACTTGGGGAACGCGAGGTTTGCGTGGATCTACCCTGGAAGAGATGATTAATGTGTCCCTGGAGAAGTATCGGGAAAAGAAGCTGGCTCTGATTCAGAAAATTCCGACGCCGATTAAACCGATCCACATGGATAAAGAGACGGGGCATATTACGCTGGCTTATTTTGATCAGAGAAGTACTGTGGACTATATCGGGGTGGTCCAGGGTGTTCCTGTGTGCTTTGACGCCAAGGAGTGTGCTTCCGATACCATTCCCCTTCAGAATATTCATGAACATCAGATGGTTTTCATGCGTGATTTTGAACAGCAGGGAGGAGTGGCCTTCTTTCTTTTATATTTATCTCAAAGGGATGAGGCTTACTACATTCCCTTTCGTGATGCTCTTCGATTCTGGAATCGGGCTGCTGAAGGGGGACGAAAAAGTTTCACCTATGCCGAATTGGATCAAAGCTATCGGATCGAAGGCTGCCGGGGGATCTCTCTTCATTTTCTTTGTCAGATTCAGAAGGATCTGGAAGAAAGAAGCAGCAGCTCTTTGATTTGAGAAGGGAGTATTGATAAGCATGCAGAGAGGGATCGTATTGATACGAAAGTATTGACAAATATCAATCGTCTGGTATAATTCTAAATGCTGTTGAATTATCACGGTATTGAATTAACACTTTAATGTACTAAACTATAAATCATATAGCCATAACTAAAAGATATCCCGATCAAAGTAAGCTTTCAGGAAAACCGGAAAGATAGAAAAGGACGGGATCGGGAAAACAAAGGAGACTAAAATGGTACAATTGCTTCATACACCGGAAGGCGTACGTGATTATTACAATGAGGAATGTGCACAGAAACTGACCTTGTGTCAGAAAGTCCGCAGTATGTTCCAGTTATATGGATATCAGGAAATTCAAACACCGGTGTTTGAATATTTTGATATTTTTAATGCAGAAAGAGGAAGTGTGGCTTCCCGAGATATGTATAAACTTTTTGATCGGGATGGTGAAACTCTGGTTCTGCGTCCGGACTATACACCTGCCATTGCCCGCTGTGCATCCAAGTATTTTGCAGCTGAGACTTTGCCGGTTCGCCTGAGTTATGTTGGTAATACTTATGTGAACAATAACAGTTTAAGAGGCCAGATGAAGGAAACCATGCAGGCAGGAGTAGAGTTGGTTGGCGACAGTACAGTAGAGGCCAATGCAGAGATTCTTGCTTTGATTGTGGATGTACTGAAAAACGCCGGTCTGGATCGTTTTCAGATTGAAGTTGGTGATGTACGTTATTTTCAGGGTCTTCTGGAAGAAAGCGGAATCACTTCGGAAATTGCTCAGGAACTGAGAACCTGTATTGAAAACAAAAATCATTTTGGTTTGGAAGAGCTTCTTGATAAATATGGAATTGCAGACTCTGTTCGGGAAGCCCTGGTGCGGCTGCCTCAGATGTTTGGAAATCCGGAACAAATTCTGGCAGAGGCAAGAACTCTTACTTCCAGCACCAAATCTCTGGAGGCTCTGGATCGCCTGGAAGAGTTGAGAAAATGCATGGAAGCCTACGGAATGGACAAATATCTCACGTTTGACCTGGGTATGCTGGGTACCCATGATTACTATACCGGGATTATTTTTAAAGGATATACATACGGAACGGGCGACTGTATTGTTTTTGGCGGTCGATATGACAAATTGATGGAACAGTTTGGAAAAGAAGCTGCTTCTGTCGGATTTGGTATCAATCTGGATGTATTGATGCAGGCCATGAAGAGACAGAAAATCGAACTTCCCGGAAGACCGGAAAGCATTCTGCTTCTCTATGCACCGGAACGTTTTGCCGATGCCGTATCTCTGGCCGGTGATTATCGACGTCAATCCATTTCTGTACATATGGTCCAGGAAACCGACGGAAATCTGGATCGCTATGCCGAATATGCCAAAGAAAACAAAGTAATTCGCATTCTGAAAATCAATTCGGATGGGAAAATTCAGGAATATATTCCTGCTTCCAGATTCGATAAGATTTTACCCTGCCCGGAATCGGGAAGATAGGAGGATTCTATGAACTACATTACCATTGCCCTTGCCAAAGGACGTCTTGCCAAAACAACCATGAAATTCTTTAATGAGATTGGCATTACCTGTCCGGAGATGGAGGATCCCAATTCCCGTAAACTGATTTTCACCAATGAAGAGCTGAAATTGAAATTCTTCCTTTCAAAGCCTTCGGATGTACCCACCTATGTGGACTATGGAGCCGCCGATATCGGAGTAGTAGGAAGAGATACAATTCTGGAGGAAAACCGCAAGCTTTATGAAGTCCTGGATCTGGGAATCGGAAAGTGCCGGATGTGTGTAGCCGGACCTGCAGAAGCGGCAGAGCGTCTGAAACATCATGAATTGATTCGTGTTGCCACAAAATATCCTGTGATTGCCAAGGATTACTTCTATAACAAAAAACATCAGACGGTAGAGATTATCAAACTTCACGGTTCTGTAGAACTGGCACCCATTGTTGGACTGTCGGAGGTTATTGTTGATATTGTGGAAACGGGAAGCACCCTGCGGGAGAACGGACTTCAGGTTCTGGAAGAGATCTGCGATCTGTCTGCTAAAATTGTTGTAAATCAGGTCAGCATGAAGATGGAAAATGAAAGAATTTCCAGGATTATTGAAGATTTGAAAACAGTAATCGGTCGGGCCCAGTAGAACTCTGAATGGAGAGACAGGAAAATATGAGAATTAAAAAAATCGATTTAAGCAAAGAAGTTCTTGTGAAAGAATATCTCGATGCCGGATGGATCATTGCAGAAGATTCCTCCACATCGGATCAGGATCATGAGAAATGTATCAGTCATCTGAGATATCTTGCCAAGGAGATTCCTGTTCCTTTTTTTGTTCAGGGAAATCTGAAAAAACTGGAGGATGTAAAGAAGTATCTGTATGCAGGTGCAAAACGGGTGATTCTTCGTCCGGATCAGAAAGAATTGCAGGAAGAGGTAACGGCCCGGTTTGGTAAGGGAAAAGCTATCATGGATCTGGCAGAGATTTCTGTTCCCCAACCGGCATTTTCTTGGAAGGATATGAAATTGAATTCTGACGGTATGGTACCTGTAGTTGTACAGGATTACCGGACCAATCAGGTGCTGATGGTAGCCTACATGAATCAGGAGTCTTATGAGTATACCTTGAAGACAGGCAGAATGACATATTACAGCCGAAGCCGTCAGGAGCTTTGGGAAAAAGGCGCTACCTCCGGACACTATCAGTATGTGAAATCTCTGAGCCTTGACTGTGATAATGATACTATTCTGGCCAAGGTAGCTCAGCTGGGAGCAGCCTGTCATACCGGAAGTTATTCCTGCTTTTACCGTGATATTCTGCCTGAGGAATATCCGGAGACAAATCCCTATGATGTTCTGGAACATGAGTATGATATCATCATGAACAGAAAGAATCATCCCAGAGAAGGATCTTATACCAACTATCTCTTTGATAAAGGGCTTGATAAGATTCTGAAAAAAGTTGGGGAAGAATCGGCAGAACTGATTATTGCTGCAAAGAATTCCGATCGGGAAGAAGTGATTTATGAACTTTCTGATTTTCTCTATCATGCCATGGTATTGATGGCAGAAAAAGGGATCACCTGGAAAGAAATTGCAGAAGAGATGGCAAGAAGAGGATAATTTTCTCTTGTTAAAAAATCTGTTTGATTTTAAGAATAATTATCTTAATTAAGGCTATATCTTCGTCAGCAGGTTTGTCCGGTGATGAATATAGGTTTATGGAATGAAGTGAATGATGGAAAGAGCTATCTTGGTGGTTAGTTTCGGAACCAGTTATCCGGAAACACGAAGGAAAACGATTGATCAGATTGAACAGGATATACAGGCTGCTTATCCGGAATACAGGGTTTACCGTGCATGGACAAGCAAAATCATACGGAAAAAACTCCGGGAAAGAGACGGGATCGAAATTCCGGATGTATCCGGTGCCATGGCACAGATGGCAGCAGACGGAATTCGTGACGTGATTCTTCAGCCAACCCATATGATTAACGGATTTGAAAATGATGCCATGATGGAAGAGGCTGCTGCCTGCTCTTCTTTATTCCGCCAGGTTGAGATTGGCGCTCCTCTGCTTACCTCCGAGGAAGACAATTGTCGGATTGTCCGGATGATCGTCAAAGAAATGCATCCGGAAGAAGGAGAATGTCTGGTTCTTATGGGTCATGGAACGGAGCATGAAGCCAATTCCGTATATGCTGCTTTGGATGATCAGTTCAAAGACAGCGGTTATCCGAACGTATTTATGGGAACGGTGGAGGGGTATCCAACCCTGGAATCGGTTCTGCGCAGGGTAAGACAGACTTCTGTGAAAAAAGTTGTACTGGCTCCTTTTATGATTGTGGCAGGCGATCATGCCATGAATGATTTGGCGGGAGATCGAACGGATTCCTGGAGAAAATCTTTTGAAAAAGAAGGCTATGAAGTTCGCTGTATTTTGAAAGGTCTTGGAGAATATGAAGAGATTCGTCGGATCTTTATCGAACATACGAAGGCAGCCATAAGAAGACTGAAGGATTGATCATAATTCTTGGGAATCGGATAGAATTCTCGGGATCGAAGACATATGGAAAGAATCCAAAGTAAAACGGTCACACAGTAAGAGGTGTTTCCCCGGAGATAAAGAATCAGAATGATTTAACTTCCCGGATCATTTACATCATTGTCTGTGTGGCCATTTTCTTTGTCGAATGAGAAGGGGAGGATGGGATATTAGGAAAAATATATTTAGATAGTACAGTTATGAAAATTAGGCCGTGGCTTTCATATTAAAAAAAGAATGGATATTCGCCGTTAAGTATTGAAAGTGTATTCCCATTAATGTTATGTTAAATATGATACTTTTTGTTCTTAAGTGCTGCATGGATTGTACCATGCAGATAAACAGTGATAATACAGATGATCTGCTGTTCTTTTACAGATGATTTGTATGGTTCATTATCGTATCCAATATTTTTTCCAATGTATAACAGGAGGAGAAAAATGAAAAAAAGATTAAAAAGGCTTTTGACACTTTTTCTTGCCCTCTCAATGACACTCGGAATGGTGACAACACCAGCCATGGGTGCCAGAAATGAGGCGGGGACCAGTGTCGAACAGGTGACAGAAACGGTCGATCACAACCATTCCGTTTCTTATTCTTCGGAAGAAAAAAACGGGGAACTGGAAGCGGAAGAGGAAGTAATCGAGCCCCGGGAGACGGAAGAGACAAATCCCTTCAGTTATTCCAATTTCAGTTTGGAACGTGCGACATCCTATGTCCTGGAGTCGGAAGCCAGTGATGCTGAGATCGATGAGAATGATCCTGCCATTCAGGCAGCAGCGGAAGAGTTAGGAGAGATGACGGTTACTGAGGAGGACGGTACCCAAACGGCTCTGACTGAGGAACAGATTCAAAACGTGTTGGGACTGTATTCCATGTATCAGCAGCAGTGGAAGGATAATGCCGATGTACTTGGTGTACAGATGCCTTTCTATCTTCAGTATAATGACAATAAGGAAGATGGTCTCGGCGTTCTCGGTGAGATGCTGGTTCTGGCCGGTGTATCCGTGGAGGATGTTCGAAGCGGCAATTACTCCTACGATGAGCTGACCGGTATGATTATGAACTTCTATTACGGCGATCAGCTTGGTATCGAGTATTATGGAGAGACGATCCGCAGCCGCCGTGATGAAGCGCTCCAGGCAGTGAAAGATTCCGGTGCTAAGACCGAGTATCAGAAACTTCTGGTTCTTAATGACTGGTTGGCCACGGTGGATTCCTTTGATATGTCCTATATCATGAATTCCGGCAAAGATGTGCCGGTTATGGCAGCCGAGGATCCCCAGCCTCATGAGCATTATCAGGATATATACGATGTAATGTACGGGGTTTATGAACCGAACATCCGACAGATGTTTCATGATCAGATTTATGACGGAGTGAAGCAGGAACTGGAAACTCAGATCCGCAGCGGTGTGGAGCAGGAATTCCATGATCAGATTTTTGCGGGAATTGAGGCA
>JAQXIM010000003.1 GCA_029007785.1 Clostridiales bacterium
TGAAACCGGAGTTCAAAGATTACGCAAATCAGATCGTTAAGAATGCCAGGGCTCTGGCAGACGGACTGACCAGACGCGGAATTGATCTGGTATCCGGCGGAACGGATAACCATCTAATGCTGGTGGATCTGCGGAATCTGAACCTGACGGGAAAAGAGCTGGAGCAGAGACTGGATTCCGTATATATTACGGCAAATAAAAATGCAGTACCCAATGATCCTCAGAAACCCTTCGTAACCAGCGGTGTTCGTCTGGGAACGGCAGCCGTTACGGCAAGAGGAATGAAAGAAGACGATATGGAGAAAATTGCTGAGTTTATCGCTCTGGCAGCCAAGGACTATGAGCAGTCTGTTGATAAGATTCGCGCCGGTGTAGAAGAACTTTGCAAAAAATATCCTTTGTACGAATAAAGGATAAGGGATAAAGAAAGTAAGAGCGGTAAAGAAAGCGGGTGATGCATTCTTTACCGCTTTTTGGAAAGGCAGGGAGAACCATGATACAGGTGGAGGATATCCGAAGAAAGTGTTTTGCAAGTACCTATAAAAAAGGACGAACCTATTTTCTGAATGAAATGGTGAAATCTCTGGATACAGAGGAAGATAAGGAATATGGGAAGACCTATGTTCAGGGGGAAGTTCGGGGAAGCGGCCGTCAGAATTATGAGGTAAAGCTGGAACTTTCTCCGGAGGATGAAATTCTGGATTATTCCTGCACCTGTCTGGCCAGCCAGGAATACTGGGGGATATGCAAACATGGTGTCGCCCTGGCTCTGGCATATCAGCTGGAACAGAAGAAGCGGCGGCAGAAAGCCTCCTATCAGCAGCTGGATATCAAAAGAAATACCTCGGAAGCCCTTCGTCAGATTATGTATCAATATACCGTGAAGAATCGGATGAACCGAATGGGCGGATTGGACGGGGAAGTTTATCTGGAATGCAGCTTTCAGATGGATCGGTACGGCCTCCTTCTGGAGTGCCGAATCGGCTGTCAGCGAATGTATGTGGTGAAAAATCTGGTCAAGCTGATTTGCGATGTGGAAAAAATGAAGTCGGTACGTTATGGTGCCAAGCTGGAATTTGTTCATGATCTGACAGCTTTCACCCAGGACTCCCGGGAAATCCTTCGTCTGCTGGGCCAGGCCATCCGGAGCCGATATCCCGACTATCAGGAAGATTACTATTCCGGATCCGGGAACTTTCGGTCTATTCTCCTGAAAAATGAAAATCTGGAAGGCTTTCTGGATCATTTTCTGGGGAAGGAGATTCGGGTAGATGAACAGATGTGTCCGGTGGTGGATAAGAATCCGCCTGTGACTCTTTTTATGAAGGAAACCCTGGGAGGTGCAGAGCTGGAAACAGAGCCCATGATATTTTATTCCGGCAGTCATTCCGATTATGTATATAAGGATGGCAGCTTCTGGCACTGCAGCCCGGAGTTTTCCGAAGCAGTGCTGCCGCTTTGGAAGGCCATGCGTGAACCTTTCGGGGGAAAAAGAGGAAGAACGAAGACTTTGTTCTTAAGTAAAGGGGATTACGGGAATTTTTGTGGAAATCTTGTCCCGATGCTGAGGTCCTTTGTGGATATTCAGAGCGGTTCGCTGAATCTGGAGGATTATGCACCGGCAGAACCGGAATTCCTCCTTTATCTGGAAATGCCGGAGGATTTGCTTGTACGGGTTACGGCAGAAGTCCGTTATGCTGAGGAGCATTTTGATTTGATGGCGCCGGTTTCCGGCGGCGGAAGCTATCGGAACATAGAAAGAGAGCAGGAAGTTCGTTCTGTTATCGGAGCATATTTCGGAACCATGGGCCAGGCTTTGTCCGGGACGGAAGGCAAACGAAAGAGGCAGGAATTGGAGGATGGGCTTCCGGTTCGGGATTTGGACGAAGATATGAAGGAAAACAGTCTGTCTTTCAACGATAAGCTTCCTATGTATGCCGAGGGAGAAGAAGCCTTGTATCGGCTCGTGTCTAAGGGCTTAAAGGAGCTGGGACAGTACACCGAACTGTATGTGGATGATTCCATTCGACGGCTTCAGCTCCAGGCTTCGCCTCGGATCACCATGGGTGTCAGCCTGAAGGGAGATTTGCTGGATCTGGAATTTCAGGTTCAGGGTGTGGATCCCGGAGAAATTTCCGGAATTCTGGAAAACTACCGTCGGCGTAAGAAGTATTATCGCCTGAAAAACGGAGATTTCCTCCGTCTGGAAGAAGGCGGCATGGGATCTCTTGCCGAATTGACGGAAGGACTGAGTCTGAGTGAACAGGAATTAAAGCAGGGAAGTGCCACACTTCCCCGCTATCGGGCCCTTTATCTGGAAAAGGTGCTGGGAGATTCCGGCGAGGTTCCGGTGAAAAAGGAATCGGATTACCGACGTCTGGTCAGTCAGATGAAAACCTATTGTGATGGCGATTATGAAATTCCGGAAAACATCCATGCTAAGCTGCGGCGATATCAGGAAGAAGGATTTCGCTGGCTGAAAACCCTGGACAGCTGTGGATTTGGAGGAATTCTTGCCGATGATATGGGACTGGGAAAGACTCTCCAGGTCATTACCTATTTCCAGAGTATGGTCAATCAGGAGGAGGGATTTACCGCTCTTGTAGTGTCTCCCGCATCTCTGGTCTATAACTGGGAAAGTGAGCTCCGCAGATTCGCACCGGATCTGCGGATACAGATCATTGCCGGAACGGCAGAGGAACGGCGGGAACAGCTGGAACATGCAGGAGAATATCATGTCAATGTGACTTCCTATGATCTGATCAAACGGGATGTGGACAAGTATGAAGGAGTATCCTTTGGCTGCTGTGTTCTGGACGAGGCTCAGTATATAAAAAATGCAGGAACCCAGGCAGCGAAGGCTGTCAAGCAGATACAGGCCAGGGGACGGCTGGCCATGACGGGAACTCCCATTGAAAACCGTCTCAGTGATCTGTGGAGTATTTTTGACTTCCTGATGCCGGGTTATCTTTATTCTTATCAAAAATTCCGGAATGATCTGGAGCTTCCCATCATCAAACAGGAGGACGAAGTGGCGGCAAAGAGACTTCAGAGAATGGTTTCTCCTTTCCTGCTTCGAAGGAAAAAGGAAGATGTGCTGAAGGATTTGCCGGAAAAACTGGAAGAATCTGTATATATCCGGATGACAAAGGAACAGGAGAAAATATATCAGGCCAGTGTATGGCAGCTTCAGCAGGAGCTGAATGGCAAAGACGAAAAAGAATTTCAGAGAGAGCGCCTTCAGATTCTGGCCCAATTGACCCGACTGCGGCAGATCTGCTGTTCTCCGGAGCTTTGCTACGAGAATTATACCGGCGGTTCCGGAAAGGTGGAAGCCTGCCTGGATTTGCTGCGGACAGCCTGTGAAGGCGGTCATAAAGTGCTTGTTTTCTCGCAGTTTACCAGTATGCTGGAGCTTCTCCGGAGAGAATGGAAAAAAGAAGGCGGGGAAAGCCTTTATCTTTCGGGTAAAGACAGCAAAAAACGCCGCAGGGAGATGGTGGATGAATTCCAGGAAGGCAGCGTTCCGGTATTCTTCATTTCTCTGAAAGCCGGCGGTACCGGACTGAATCTGACAGCGGCGGATATGGTCATTCACTGCGATCCCTGGTGGAATCTGGCTGCCCAGAATCAGGCTACAGACCGGGCTCACCGAATCGGTCAGGACCGGGTGGTTACGGTGATGAAGCTGGTGGCAAAGAACAGCATCGAAGAAAAGATCGCTGCACTCCAGGCAAGAAAAGCAGAGCTGGCAGATCAGATTATGGAAGGGGAAGAGGTTCAGGACTTTACCCTGGACAGAGACAAACTGATGGAAATTTTCAGTCTGTAGGAATGGCGGTCTTTTCAGGCACTGCATCCGGGATAAGCGGCAGGCGTCAGTTTCTTTCGGGCAGAACGAAGAGTCATCCGGCAGGAGCCTGTCTGCCAGGTGGTTTCTCTGATAGAATGCAATAGAGAAAAACTGGGCATTCGATAAGAAATGTGTTAAAATAATAGACACTTTGAAACGTGAAAGGATAAAGAATATGCCGTTTTCTGTATTTTTAGATATGACAATTTCTGCATGCATTACCGTCTGGTCTCCTGGTCCCAATAACATTCTTCTTTTATCTACGGCCAGCAAATATGGAATCCGAAAGAACCTGAAACTTCTTCTTGGTATCTGGACAGGCTCCTTGACTCTGATGTGTATGAGCGGTCTTTTCTGCTCTGCATTGGGCCATATTATTCCCGGCATACAGCCGCTGATGAAATATATCGGAGCCGCCTATATTCTATATCTGGCCTGGGTCACCCTTCGAAGAACTCCGCCCTCGGATCAGAGCCAGGAAAAGGAACCCTCCTATCTCATGGGACTCTTTCTCCAGCTTCTGAACGTAAAGATTATCGTGTATGGTTTGACGATGTTTTCTTCCTTCATATTGCCTCATGAACAGAGAACTCCCATGCTGTTTTTATTTGCCGTATATCTGATGTTCCTTGGTGCTGTGGGAAATCTGATCTGGGCCTGTGCAGGCAATGTACTGAAACGTTTTTATGGTGACCATTACCGACTGATGAATGTGATTATGGCCCTGCTTCTGGTGTGGTGCTGTCTGCGAATTATCGGAATCATGTAATATGATAGAATGAGCCAAGGGACCCATAGACATAAAATGCATGCTTGCATGCAATTTTATGTACATGGGTCCTCCAAACATGAGAAAGGAGCCATTTTTCGCAGAAAAATGAGCGGATTTCGATTCAGGATACCAGCTCGAACCAGATCGGGAGCATTAATCCGATTCGATATCGCGGATATTACTACGATTCCGAGACGGGACTTTACTATGTATCCAGCCGTTATTACGATCCTGAGATCGGTAGGTTTATTAGTCCTGATAATGTTGTTGCTGGAGTAGGACAATCTGTACAAGGTTATAATTTATATTCATATTGTTTTAATAATCCGGTCAATATGGATGATCCAGATGGAAACTGGCCAAAGTGGGTACAGAAGATTACTAATGCAGTGAAAAAGACTGTTTCTAAAGTAGTAAATAAGGTTAAAACTGTTGTTAATAAAGTTAAGAAAGATGCAAGGAATTTTAAAATAAAGAATACAAGCGAGAAAAAGGTACTGAGTTCGAATTATGTTTCTGCGTATAAAGGGAAGGTGGTAATAAGAACGAATTTTGAACGTTCAGGGTCGTATGGGGCACTTTTTATATCGCGAAAAGCAACAGAGCGTTCTGCACCAGAAGATGAAGTTCGTCATGAATATGGGCACACAAAGCAATTAGATCAGTTGGGACTAGTTAAATATACAATGTGCATAGGTGCGCCATCTATGTTTGAATGGGGAAGTGATTCGACATATTATAGAAGACCATGGGAAATAACTGCAGATATATATGGAGGAGTGCAATCAAGAAGTTATCCAGGATATGAAGCGGCAGGCTTTGATTATTTAGAAAATAGCAAAAGATGGGGACCTCTTGTTTGGCTTACAATAGACAATATGTAATGACCTCCACTTTGCAGTAACGTGGATTTACCTGTATAATAAAGTTGTCAAGACAATATAAACAGGGATTACCGCATACAAAGGGAGGTCATCAAATGAATTATAACACAGTTTACGTAGGAATG
>JAQXIM010000004.1 GCA_029007785.1 Clostridiales bacterium
TGGTCTCTTTACTACGTCAAGGGTCAGTATGTGGCTGCCAATGATTTTATGCTGCTGAGAACCAGGGAGGATTTAAGTGAATATAATTATGCTTCTTATTACGTATCCAAGGATCTGAAAAAATGGACCCGGAAAAAGCTGGTTCCTACTTTCAAGGCCGACAAAAAGAACGGTATGGTCAATTGTTTTGAAATTGCTCAGGCAACCGAACAGGGCTTGGTTATTAGGGAAAGTACACCTTACTGGTTTGCCTATGAGGAAGGACTGGCACTTCCCAGAATGCAGCTTCTCTATACAACGGACTTCAGCAAGTATAAAAAGGTAAGTACATTGAATTCCACCTTTGTTCGGAGCGGAAAAACAGGAGGCGCAGCGATTGAAAGTGTGGCTATGCTTGATGGAAATGCAGCCGGTCAGTCCATCGCCATGGTTTATCCGCTGGAAACCGTTGTTTCGAAAGACGGATATCTTACAAACAAATCCAGTCAGGTGTGTCTGTATCGTTCCGAAGGATTCAATAATTATAAGAAAGCAGCAGAATTTAAGGGTGAATGGGATTACTGGCGCTGGACTTCGGATAATAACTGGAAACGGGTATGGCTTTATGTACAGGGCACGAAAAAGAATTATGTTTACATAACAAACTCCTTTAACGGTACCTATAAGAAATATTCGACGACCCTTCAGGCAAGCAAATTCTACGACAGAACGGAAAAGGATTCCTGGATCTATGAGATCTACGGCGGAAAATACATTCTGGCTTCTAAAGACGGCGGCAAGACCATGTACCAGATTAAGAACGGTCTGAAGAATATGACAGGAATTCAGGTTGTCGGCAGCAATCTTCTTGTTATGACGGATGGAGGATATGATTATTACATTCCGATTTCCACTCTTCAGAAGGCAGCGAAATAGGGACAGGATAGAAACAGGGAGCAGACTTGTGCGGACAGGTCTGCTCCTCTTTCTATATGAACAGGTCTGTCTTTTTTCAATATGTACAGGTCTGCTTCTTTTTATGTAGAGGAGTCTGCTCTTCTTTCTGTTGTCAAACATTATCTCTTATGTTATGATGTTGGGGTCAAGAGGATTTGATCCCATGCTAAAAAATAGGAAAACTTCAGGTGTCAGAGAAGCCGGTATGAATGGAAATATCGGTGAATCTGGTGAAAAGGGAAGCAGGTTAGAGTCCTGCACGAACTCGTCACCGTATTCAGGGAGCAGAAGCAAAGATGCCACTGGGAAACCGGGAAGGCTGCGGAAGCAAAGAACTGTAAGTCGGGAGACCTGCCTGTTGCTGTATGGAAATATCTATTTCAAACCACGAGTAACTGGTTGTACATACAAAGAAAACGCAGGGGCCGGATTTTCGGAACCGGCGTCAGAATATCGTATGATGCAGCCCTTCTCTGATGAAAGAGAGGGGTATTTTTTTGGAAAGAACAGGAGGATGTTCATGAAGAAAAAAATCATAACCCATGTCATGATACTTACCATGATAATTGGAGTGTTTGGCTTATCGGCCATTTGTTATGCAGAAAGCCCGGCATCGGAAGAGCATGTGCAGGAATCTGCCATGGATTGGAAAGATGGAACGTATCAGGCGGAGGTTCAGCTTTCCGGCGGCACGGGAAGAGCATCCATTGCATCTCCGACAGAAATAACGGTGAAGGACGGGGAGAGTATAGCTCGTCTGGAGTGGAGCAGCAGCAACTATGATTATATGGTGGTAAACGGAGAAAAATACCTTCCGGTGAATACGGAGGGGAATTCCGTATTTGAAATTCCGGTGGTATGGGATCAGGAAATGACAGTGACAGCCGATACAGTTGCCATGAGTTCTGCCCATGAAATTGAATACACCCTTTATTTTGACAGCAGTACAGCCAGGGCCGGGACGGATTCGACTCCGATTGCTGCCATGGGAGTACTGATTTTGGTTACGATTCTGTGGCTGATATGGAAATATACGGAGGTTCGGGCCAAATCACCGAAGAAAAAAGGTAGGAATGGATCGGTGAAAGCCACGATCTGGCTTTTGGTCAGCTGCTTTGTATTCACAGCCTGTTCCCCTGGGAGCAGTGCCTCTTCTTCAGCGGAAGGGCAGGAAGAAAGTACCCGGTGGGAACCGGATGTGGAAATCAGTGAATCTCTGATTTGGGAAAGCAGTATGGAACGAAAGTATGCGGAAGAATTCACCGTGGATGATTATCAGGGGGGATACTCACTGATTTCCATTTCTGACGGCAGCCGTTACCTGATTGTGCCGGAGGGAAAAGAAGCACCGGAGGATTTGGACGAGGATGTGGCGGTCCTTCATCAGCCGGTGGATCATATTTATCTGGTAGCGTCGGCGGTTATGGATATGTTTTGTTCCTTTGACGGTCAGAATCTGATCCGCTTCTCCGGAACACAGGCTAAGGATTGGCATATTTCCAAAGCCATAGAGGCCATGGAATCGGGAAACATCCTGTATGCAGGAAAGTACAATGCTCCCGATTATGAGAAAATCGTATCGGAAAAATGCCATCTGGCCATTGAGAATACCATGATCTACCACTCTCCGGAGGTGGTGGAGCAGCTGGAAAGCTTCGGTATTCCCGTGCTGGTGGATCATTCCAGTTATGAATCCCATCCTCTGGGCCGAATGGAATGGGTCAAGTTATATGGTGTTCTGGCAGACCGCCGGGAAGAAGCCGAAGCTGTTTTTGAAAGTCAGTGTGAGGAAATGGACAAGGTGACAGGGGAAGAGAATACGGGGAAGACCGTTGCTTTCTTCTATATCACCGCAAACGGTGCGGTCAATGTACGAAAATCTGCCGATTATGTGCCGAAAATGATTGAGCTGGCAGGTGGAAATTATGTATTTTCCGATCTTGGGGAAGAGGGAGATCATTCTTCCTCCACTACCATGCAGATGGAGGAATTTTATTCCAGAGCCAGGGAAGCCGATTACCTGGTATACAACAGTGCCATTGAAGGAGAAATTATATCCGTGGAAGATTTGCTGGAAAAAAGCTCTCTTCTGAAGGATTTCAAAGCGGTGAAGGAAGGAAATGTCTGGTGTACAAAAGAAAACGTCTATCAGAGCTCTATGGCACTGGGAACGATGATTTCGGATTTTCATGCCATGCTGACAGGAGAGAATACAGACGAAATCACATACATGTATCCCCTCTCTTAAGAATGGAAAGGGGATTTTGGATGCCGGACAGCCAGGCGGAAGCTGGCGGCGGCCGGTTCTTCGGATCAGCCGTTTTCAGAGAGGAGAAAACCAAATGCCAAAGGAAAAGAGAAAAAGATACGGGATTTGTTTTATCATACTGATCGTCTTGCTTTTTTTACTGCTGCTGATCAATATCTGTGCCGGCAGTGTGTCAATTTCAGTGGGGGACGTGATTCGCTGTATCCGTCGGGAGGATTCAGGCAGTACGGTGAGTGATATTATATGGAACATTCGAATGCCTCGGATTCTGGCCACCATTATCCTGGGAGGCGCTTTGGCTCTGGCCGGTTATCTGCTGCAGACCTTTTTCCATAATCCTATCGCCGGTCCTTTTGTATTGGGGATTTCATCCGGTGCAAAAATGATGGTGGCTTTGCTGATGGTGGTTCTGCTGGGAGCAGGCATCCGGGTGAGTTCTGTTACGATGATTCTGGCTGCTTTTCTGGGAGCCATGATTTCCATGGGCTTTGTACTGCTGATTTCCACCCGGATCAAGCAGATGTCCATGCTGATTGTCAGCGGGATTATGATCGGATACATCTGTTCTGCCATCACCGATTTCATGGTTACTTTTGCCGATGATTCGGATATCGTCAATCTTCATAACTGGTCTATGGGGAGCTTTTCCGGAATTGGCTGGGAGGATGTGGCAGTGATGAGTGCAGTGGTTTTTGCTGCTTTCTTTTTGATTTTCTGTCTGTCCAAACCCATCAGCGCTTTTCAGATGGGAGAAGCTTATGCACAGACGCTGGGAGTGAACGTTCCAAGACTTCGTGTTCTGCTCGTGATTCTGTCCAGCGTTCTGTCTGCCTGTATTGTAGCCTTTGCCGGTCCCGTTTCCTTCGTGGGAATTGCCGTTCCTCCTCTGGTTAAAAATCTGTTTCGGACAGCCAAACCGATTCTTATGATACCGGCCTGCTTTCTGGGGGGAAGTGTATTCTGCCTGTTCTGCGATCTCATTGCCAGAACCGTATTTGCTCCCACGGAAATGAGCATCAGCACGGTCACGGCGATTTTCGGAGCACCGGTGGTGATTGTTGTTATGATTCGCCGGAAAAGAGAGGGGGAGAATCCGTGAGTCCGTATTATTTTTACACCGATCATATGACGGTGGGGTACCAGGGAGTTCCCCTGATAGAAAAGATCAAAATTCAGCTGAATAAGGGAGAAATCCTGACTCTGGTAGGTCCCAACGGAGCAGGAAAATCCACGATTATGAAAAGCATTTCCGGTCAGTTGGATCTCATCGGCGGTGCCGTTTATCTGGATCAGAATAATTTTTTCTCTCTGGGAAGACAGGAACGCTCACAAAAAATGGCAGTGGTGCTTACCGAGAAAATCCGGGGAGAAATGATGACCTGCGAAGATGTGGTGGCAACCGGAAGATATCCTTATACCGGAAGATTCGGAATTCTGTCCGAAAAAGACCATCAGGAAGTACGGGAAGTCATGGATCTGGTTCATGTTACAGAAATCAAAGACTGTGATTTCACAAGAATCAGTGACGGGCAGCGTCAGCGGGTTATGCTGGCCAGAGCCATCTGCCAGGAGCCGGATCTGATTCTGTTGGATGAGCCTACTTCTTTTCTGGATATCAAATATAAGCTGGAATTTCTTTCCATTCTCCAGGATCTGAAGAGGCAAAAGCAGCTGACGGTAATTATGTCTCTTCACGAACTGGATCTGGCTCAGCGGATTTCGGATCGTGTTCTCTGCATCCGGAATCATATGGTGGAGAAGGAAGGAACACCGGAAGAGGTATTTACACCGGGGTATATCCGGGAATTGTTCGGAATTGAAGCAGGAAGTTTTGATGAGCAGACCGGAGTGCCGGAGCTGGCTGCACCCCAGGGGAAGCCGGAGGTATTTATTATTGCCGGAGGCGGCAGCGGAAGAAATGTATATCGCCGTCTTCAGCGGCAGGGAATTCCCTTTGCCACAGGTATTCTTTTTGAAAATGATTTGGATTCTCCGGTGGCTCAGGCACTGGCTTCTCGGGTGGTGAAGGTTCCGGCCTTTGAAGAAATCGGAGAAGCCGAGTTCCGGCAGGCCAGGGAGCTGATGATGGAATGCCGCCATGTGATTTGCTGCCGGGATCATTTTGGCGTATGGGATCGAAAAAACGGAGAGCTTCTGGAACTGGCCCGAAGGGAAAACAAATTATCCTCCCCGATTTTTTTCTGAGACAGAAATGGGAAACCTGGATTATTTTGCTGAGATTTCTGCATTTTTCTGCCATTTTCATGAAGATCAGTTGCAGATTGGAGAAAGACAGGATAAAATGAAGAATAACAGCAATCAACAGCCGCCCGGGAAAAGGGATCCGGGAAAGGCTGCAGAGAGAAAGAGGAAAATGATATGGGATATGGGGTTGTTATTAATAATCTGGTAATTATCTTTGCCATGATCGGTGTTGGATTTGTGGCAGGCAGAGCGAAAGTAGTAGGTCAGAATGCTTCGGCAGACTTTACCTCCTTTTTGATGAAAGTAACGCTGCCCTGTACGATTTTCAGTTCCATGATCCGGGAATATGACAGCAATCTGATTCGTGACTGTCTGATTATCTTTGTGTTGGGGCTTCTTTTCTTCGGCGGATTTATGCTGATCAATCTTCGGGTCGCTCCCCTGTTTCGGGTTGGCGAGAAGAGAAGAAATGTATGGGTTCTGGCTGTTTCCCTGTGCAACATTGGTTTCATGGGATTCCCTTTGATCAAAGCGATTTTCGGTGATGACGGACTGTTTCTGGCCTCCATCATGAATCTTGCTTACAACATGGTTGCCTACAGCCTGGGTGTCAAAGTCATCTGTATGGGATCCGGCGACGAGGCAGGAACGAACTGGAAAAAGATTCTTCTGACCAATAATAACTATGCGGTAGTATTGGGTCTGTTTTTCTTTATCACCCAGCTGCCTCTGCCTTCTCAGGTTATGACCGTAGTGAATTACTTTGGAAATATTACGACTCCCCTTTCCATGTTCCTGATCGGATTGAGTCTGGCCGGAGGAAAAATCAGCGAAGTATTCCGGGATAAGGATGTTATTACCTGTACAGCTATGCGTCTTATTATCATGCCTTTGGTTTCCATTGGAATTCTCAAGATTCTGCCGCTCCCGGAAGGAAGTATCCTCATGGGAGTAGTTACCGTCATCATGGCCATGCCTTGTCCTTCGGTAGCACTGATGCTGTCCCAGCAGTATGGCGGAGATACGGATCTGGCAGCCAGATCGATTTTCCTGTCCAGTCTGTGCTGTATTGCGACCATTCCTCTGATGCTTCTTCTCATCTGATGAAAGCGGTTGGATACAGATAAAAACAGAATTGATTTCGAATAAAAACCGAATAAAAACATTTGTTTTTGCAATAAGAAAGAAGCCTGGAAGTGCAGTGTTTATACTGGTTTCCGGGCTTTTTTGTTATGGCGGGCAGTACCTCGATTATATAGCAAATGAAAATTTCAATCCCCCGATGGATCTGTGAATTCTGCGGTTGAAAAAGGAATTTCTTTATGCTACTATAATACAGATGAGTCGATTTTGAGAGTGCAAAGCACGAAAAAATCGATATCAGGCCCATTTGTCGGGCAACTCATCTTTATGATGTTGGGGTCCGATATCATGGGATCCCATTATAATCAGAAGTGTTCCAAACTGTCGGGCCATAGATTGGGTCAGGCAGTGCTGTATACAGAAAAGTATTGTTGTAAAGGAGACTATAGATGGCAAAGGATAAGAAATTAGTCGAAGCCATTACGCCGATGGCCGAGGATTTTGCTCAGTGGTATACGGATGTTGTAAGAAAAGCAGAGCTGGTAAACTATTCCAGCATTAAGGGCTGCATGGTTCTTCGTCCGGCTGGTTATGCCATTTGGGAAAACATTATGCATCAGTTGGATGCCCGCTTTAAGGAGACAGGAGTAGAGAACGTAGGAATGCCTCTCTTCATTCCCGAGAGCCTGCTCCAGAAGGAAAAGGATCATGTAGAAGGATTTGCTCCGGAGGTTGCATGGGTAACCCACGGCGGAAATGAAAAACTGCAGGAACGTCTTTGCGTTCGTCCTACTTCCGAGACTCTGTTCTGCGAACTTTACAAAGATATCGTACAGTCTCACAGAGATCTTCCCAAAGTATATAACCAGTGGTGTTCCGTTGTTCGCTGGGAGAAGACTACCCGTCCTTTCCTGAGAACTACCGAGTTCTGGTGGCAGGAGGGTCATACCGCCCACGCTACCTGGGAAGATGCAGAAGCCAGAACCGTTCAGATGCTGAATCTGTATGCAGATTTCTGCGAAGAAGTACTGGCTATCCCGGTAATCAAGGGACAGAAGACCGATAAGGAAAAATTTGCCGGCGCCGAAGCCACCTATACCATCGAAGCACTGATGCATGATGGAAAAGCTCTTCAGTCCGGTACCAGCCATAACTTTGGTGATGGTTTTGCCAAAGCCTTCGGCATCCAGTATTCCGATAAAGAGAATAAGCTTCAGTATGTTCATCAGACTTCCTGGGGAATGTCCACCCGTATTATCGGTGCCCTGATCATGGTACACGGTGATGACAGCGGTCTGGTGCTTCCTCCCCGTATTGCTCCGACTCAGGTTATGATCATTCCCATTGCCCAGCATAAGGGCGGTGTTCTGGAGAAAGCAGACGAACTGAAGCAGCGCCTCATCAATGCCGGATTCAAGGTAAAAGTGGATGACAGCGATAAGAGCCCGGGATGGAAATTCAGTGAGCAGGAAATGCGCGGAATTCCCATGCGTGTGGAAATCGGACCTAAGGACATCGAAGCAGGACAGGCTGTACTGGTTCGCCGTGACAATAGAGAAAAGACCATTGTATCTCTGGACAATCTGGAAGAAACCGTTGGTCAGATTCTCGAAACCATGCAGAATGACATGTATGCCAGAGCAAAAGCTCATCTGGACAGCCATATTTACGAGGCCGTTGACTATGATGAGTTCAAGGATACCGTAGCCAACAAGCCCGGTTTTGTTCAGGCTATGTGGTGCGGTGACGAAGCTTGTGAGCTGAAGATTAAAGAGGATACCACTGCCACCTCCCGTTGTATGCCTTTCGAGCAGAAAGCGATTGCAGATACCTGTGTATGCTGCGGTAAGCCTGCGAAGAAACTGGTTTACTGGGGCAAGGCATACTAATTCAGTGAAAGCCGTTTCACCGAAACGATACTCACAGAAAAAGCATTCAAGGATAATAGTATGCCGAAAGATGTTCGGCGAAGGCAAATTATCTGAAAAATATAGTTTATAAAAATACGCTGTAACGGTTCTTGGCACTGCCCGGAACCGTTACGGCGTTACCCGTAAGGAAACAGATACAGAAAGGTTCCTGTATTTTCGCAGAATCCGGAGGGGTTTTCCGCCTGGGAGAAGCAGAACAGGACCTTCCAGATAAAACAAAAAGAAACGGATAGTGTAGAAAGGGATAGTGCCATGTATAATGACATGATGGATACGATTGGATTTGTTGCCGGATATGATCCGGAGGTCGCAGAAGCAATGGGAAATGAGCTGAAGCGTCAGAAAAGAAATATTGAGCTCATTGCTTCGGAAAACCTTGTTTCTCCGGCAGTAATGGCAGCCATGGGAAGTTGTCTTACCAATAAATATGCCGAAGGATATCCTGGAAAACGTTACTATGGCGGATGTGAATGTGTGGATGTGGTGGAAAATCTGGCCATCGAACGTGCCAAAAAACTGTTTGGTGCAGAATATGCCAATGTACAGCCCCACTCCGGTGCACAGGCGAACCTGGCCGTATACGCTGCTTTACTCAAACCCGGCGATACCGTAATGGGTATGAGCCTGGCTCATGGCGGTCATCTGACTCATGGCGCTCCCGTTAATATGAGCGGTCAGCTCTACAATTTTGTTGCTTACGGCATTACTGCAGATGGTGTTATTGATTACGATGATTTCGAGAAGAAAGCCATGGAAGTAAAACCGAAAATGATCGTTGCCGGTGCTTCTGCATATCCCCGAATCATTGATTTTGAAAGAATCGGAGAGATTGCAAAGAAGGCAGGCGCAATGCTGATGGTGGATATGGCTCATATTGCCGGACTGGTAGCCGGAGGTGCTCATCCCTCGCCGGTACCTTATGCCGATGTTGTTACCACAACCACTCATAAGACCCTGAGAGGTCCCCGCGGCGGTATGATTCTGGCGAAAGCAGAGTATGGTCCTGCCATCAATAAGGCAGTATTTCCCGGAATGCAGGGCGGACCTCTGATGCACGTGATTGCCGCGAAGGCTGTTTGCTTTGGGGAAGCTTTGAAACCGGAGTTCAAAGAGTACGCAAATCAGATCGTTAAGAATGCCAGAGCTCTGGCAGACGGACTGACCAGACGCGGAATTGATCTGGTATCCGGCGGAAAGGATAACCATCTAATGCTGGTGGATCTGCGGAATCTGAACCTGACGGGAAAAGAGCTGGAGCAGAGACTGGATTCCGTAT
>JAQXIM010000005.1 GCA_029007785.1 Clostridiales bacterium
CAAAAACACTCAGTCGCTCTCCAAAGGAATCGATCTCCAGCCCGCCAAACAACGCAGCAAAAGCACAAAATCCCGCACTTCCACCCCATAGTCCACCCTGCACGATCAAAAACCATCCGAAGATTGACCGAAGAACGTGGAGGCATTTTTTTCTAAACTCCATATTTATTCACCGAAATATAAAAATCTAAATTTAATATAACATATCGCATAGAAAAATGCCAGAGGCAAAATACCTCTGGCACTGTTTTATCCTGCCGTATCCAGCATGTTTTCAATGAAAATGCCGTACCCTCGCGTCGGGTCATTGACTAAAACATGGGTCACCGCTCCCACCAGCTTTCCATCCTGGATGATCGGGCTGCCCGACACGAGTGATTGTCATTAGGGACAACAAATTTTACCCAATACACTACCACTTGAATGTCAATAAATCATTGGCTTCCGTAATGAGGGCAATATGGTGAAACGATACACCATTTCCAGTGCATCATTCAAGCAAAGTTTTCCCGGCAGATTCATACTTTTCGGATAAAGGGGCAGTTCTCACAAACATTATCATAAATTCAGCCATATTTAGGTATTCTTTAATACGTTTTGAGCCTTGATCATTTACAAAGTACGCAGTTATCTTATCCTCTACCCTATAACATCCAAAAGAATTTGGATAGTTAACATCTTCACCGATATAAACATTATTCATTAACGCTTCATCGAATCCGCATTCTGTTAGTGACCTTCTTATGAAGTCAACTAATTCTAAATTCTTATATTTTTCAACAACTGTTGATATTTTTCTTAATTTATCATAATAACTCATTTCCATTTTGCTTCCTCTTAATTTTCAAAATGCATAGTTGAACAAGACCATTTTCAGTGCATCGTTCAACGACAGCGAGCGTCTTGCAATTTTGGATTCCCTTTAGATTGAGAGAACTTGCATTTTAAGGCTCAGGTGTCCAAAAATGACAAAATAAACAATTTCTTGCAGTTCATCATCATATCTCTATGGCAAATTCTTGTTGAATTTATGATAGCATATAGCAAATAAAAATGCCAGAGGCAAACTACCTCTGGCACTGTTTTATCCTGCTGCGTCCAGCATATTCTCAATAAAAACCCCATATCCCCGTGTCGGATCATTTACCAGCACATGAGTGACTGCACCGACAATCTTCCCATTCTGGATAATCGGACTTCCGCTCATTCCCTGTACAATTCCTCCTGTCAGATCCAACAAATCGGGGTCTGTAATTCGGATGACCATATTTTTCCCCTGCCGATTTCCCGAATCCAGGCGAAGTATTTCTATCTCATAATCTTCAATCATCCCGGAAACATCACTTCGCAGCATAGCTTTTCCAGTTGTAATATCCTGCTCTGTCCCTACCGGAACTTTTTCCAATCCCCATTCTGTTTCCGGATCTGAATATAGAGTTCCATAGATTCCCACAGAACAGTTTTCTTTGATCTCTCCCAGACCGGAACCATCCTGGAAATAAATTTTTCCGCAAAGTGCTCCCGGTATGGAATCCTTTCCCCGGAGAATCGAAGTTACCTTTGCAGAATAAAGAGCACCGCCGCCGCTTTCCATGGTAACTCCTGTATCGGTATCACTGATAGCATGACCCAGAGCACCGAAGGTACCGTCTTCTGTCACAAATGTAAGAGTTCCGATTCCCTGGGTATCATCCCGTACCCAGATTCCAAGCAAATATTGGCCGGACGTTCCGAGTACCGGATCCACAGCAACCTTTTTCATCTCTCCATCCCGACGGATGGTTAATTCGATGGAATCGGCTCCATTGTCCCGAATAACATCTACTAACTCATTCTTGCCGGAAACCGATATCCCATTGACCTTTACAATGTAATCGCCCTCTTTGACAATGTCTTCTGCCGGATTATGAAGACTGCCATCTTTCGCCGTTACCTTTCCTGTTCCAACAACCAGAACACCATTGGTTTGAAGATAGACGCCTACTGTTTTCCCGCATGCATAAACAAATTCATGATCGGAGACACTTGTTTCAACCAGACTTTGCCTGGAATCTACAGAAGTATCCCTTTTTTCTATATCAAAGACCGAACTCTCTTCAGAGTATCCGTTTTGTTTCAGAACGAAATTCACTTTGAAATCATTTTGTCCGATTCCCAAAACTGTTTCGTCCCTGGCAAACAAGAGTCCTCCGTAACCAATCAGTAAAACCAAGGATACTGCCAGCAGCTTCATCAGGAAACGCCGGTATTTTTTCCTGTTTTCTTCCATAAACCACACCTCCCACATCGGCCATGAATCTGCCTTGGATTAAGCTTCTCTCAAGTCCGGAAAAGCGTTTTCATATTTTCTTGTTCTGGTTTTAGTATGGTTGATTCTGCTGATTTCACACTGGATTGTTTTTCTTGTTTCCCTGCCGATTCCCTTGAATCATCTCTTTTGTTCCATGTTTCCGTACCGATTTATCGATTCCCTTCCAGTATTTGTCTTATCGCATCCAATCCTTGACATTGCACTGTTTTTTTAACACGGTAGTTTCATATCCGTGGATTGATAAATGAAATAAGATAGCATTCATTATTCGATACAAACCACAGACAGTCCTGTCAACAGATTTCAGGTAAGTATCCGTTACATATTTCTCCCGATTCGCAGATAAAGGGATGCTCATTTCGTCAGCATCCCTTTTCAGTCCATGATTCTTTTTTGAATGGACAGGCATAATCATTCTACTACGGATTGGTAAGGCCTGAATTTCCGCCAGTCCTGTTTTGATCCGTTCCCGGCATTCCATTGTCGTTATTTCCATTCACTCCGGTTCCGTTTTTTTCATTATCCTTGACAGCATTATTTCCATTATTCGTTCCCGTTGAATTATCATTTGTAATTCCATCATTCAGATTGTCGCCGTTGTTATCGTATGGAAGATCCACAAGACCGCCGTTCTGATCTGCTTTGCTGCCATTCTCATTCTGATTTCCAAAATCGTCCTCATCATCCTGAGGAAGATCTCCCATGTTCTCATCATTCTGGGTCCCCGTTCCCTGATTCTGCAGATCGGTGCCCCCATTTCCATTATTATAATCGGAAGCAGTTTCCTGAACAGGTCCTTCGGTAAGATCCATATTCCCATTGCCGCAGCCGGTCAGAGCCAGCGCCATGGTTGCTGTCATCAGAAAAATCATCACTTTTTTCATAAAATACCTCCTGTACACAAGATTCCTTTTCTGCCTTTATCTTTCCCGAAAATCGAATCTTTATGTATACAGGAGGTATTTTCCATTTTATTCTGTTTTTAAAACAAACTGCATTTTCTTCGTATTTTAACCTCGCAGCTCCCGCTTTTTTCGTTTTGCCAGATTTTTCATTTCACAGGCATTCTGATATACGGCTTCCGTCATTTCGGCGCCTCCCAGCAGACGGGCCAGTTCATCCACAGATGCATTTTCCTCCAGACAGCGAACACTGGTAATCGTATGACTGTCCCGGGAAGATTTGCGAATCTCGTAATGGTGATCCGCCATGGAGGCAATCTGAGGCAAATGGGTAATGCAGATTACCTGTCGATGAATTCCGATAATATCCAGCTTTTCCGAAACTTTCTGCGCTGTTCTGCCGCTGATTCCCGTATCAATTTCATCGAAAATCAAGGTAGGAATCTCATCTTTATCTGCCAGCACTGCTTTGATTGCCAACATGATACGGGAAAGT
>JAQXIM010000006.1 GCA_029007785.1 Clostridiales bacterium
CTCGTAACTCAAAGAAGGAATCACATCCGGATCTCCGCCGGATTCATGAAAATAGGGAGTATCTGGGAAAAGAAGAGTCTGGCAGTATCTTTCCAGCACATCTTCCGGAGAAGAAAAAGCACCCTTCATCTCGTTATAAACCACACCATTGACGGTAAGATCATCCTCCGGAGTTTCCAGCTCATAATGCCAGCCTTCCTGACGGAAAATCTTTTCCTGTTCATAGATCGCCGGATGGAAAACCGCATCCATATATACTTCACAGAGATTCTGAAAATCTTTGTCATTGCAGCTGGCCACCGGATAAATAGTTTTATCCGGATAGGTCATTGCATTTAAAAATGTCTGGAGAGAACTCTTTTCCAACTCAATAAAGGGATCCTTTACCGGAAATTTCCGGGAACCACAGAGAACCGAATGCTCCAGAATATGGGGCAGACCAGTACTGTCTGTGGGTGGAGTACGAAATCCAATGGTGAATACTTTATTGGGATCTTCATTGGCCAGAAGAAATACTCTGGCTCCCGTTTTTTTATGACGCAGAATATATGCTTCCGAATGACACTCCTTCAGATATTCCTGCTCCAGCAGTTCATAAGTTTCCGGAATTCTCATCCAATCATCCTTCTTTCTTTTTCCTCAAAATATCATATTCTTTCAGTTCAGTATTCAACTGAATAAACAGTTTCTGACCGGGATGGGGTGCACTTTCCACATCGTTTCCCTCTTCATCCCGAAGTCCCAGAACTACGGCAGGCAAATTCGAGCCATCGGGTCTCATGACTTCCAGAGAATCACCTGTCAGGAATTTGTTTTTCTGGTGGATCATAGCTTTTCCATCCTCCATCTGGACAGTTCCCAGATAAACATACTCCATGTTGTCTCCGGATTTTCCATAAATCTGTGCCTCACTGTCCGGCTTTCCAAAGAAAAAGCCGGTTGTATAAGGTCTGGATGCACATTTCTGTACCTCTGACCGATACCAATCCAGTTTTTTATAGTATTTCTCCGGATCTTCAAAATAATCATCAATGGCATGGCGATAAGCTCTTGCTACAGTAGCCGCATACAGAGCAGTTTTCATTCTGCCCTCCACTTTCCAGCTGTCAATTCCCGCATCCACCAATTCCGGCACATGTTCAATCATACAGAGATCCTTGGAATTATAGAGGTAGGTTCCCCGCTCATCCTCAAATACCGGCATATACTCACCCGGTCTGGTTTCTTCCATCAAATGATAATTCCAGCGGCAGGGGTGAGTGCATTCCCCCTGATTGGCATCTCTTCCTGTCAGGAAATTACTGATGAGGCAACGACCGGAATAGGAAATACACATGGCACCATGAACAAAAGTCTCCATCTCCATCTCTTCCGGTATATTGGCCCGGATTTCAGCCAACTCCTGCATGGAAAGTTCTCTTGCCGATACCACCCTGCTGGCTCCCAGCTTTTGCCAGAACAAATAGGTTCCGTAATTGGTATTATTGGCCTGGGTACTGATGTGGATGGGGATTTCCGGACAAACCTCTTTTGCCATGGAAAAAATACCCGGATCCGAGATAATCAGAGCATCCGGTGCCACATTCTTGATCAGGAGCAAAAACTTCAGAGCCGGGCGCATATCTTTATTATGAGCAAATATATTTGCCGTCACATAAACCTTCGCCCCATGTTCATGAGCAAAAGCTACGCCTTCCTTCATTTCCGCCATGGTAAAATTCTTTGCTTTTGCCCGAAGACTCATCTGTTCTCCGCCAAGATATACCGCATCAGCTCCATAAGTAATTGCAATCTTCAGCAGTTCCAAACTTCCGGCCGGCATTAAAAGCTCCGGTTTTTTTCTGTTTTCTTCCATCTGATTTTCTTCCTTCTTATTCAAATCTGTCCTCTAATGCTTTACACTAATCGCAACTCCATCCCCAATGGGAACAATGGAAGTCTGCCAGTCTTTATTGTGTTTCAATTCATAGAGATACTCTCTCATCCGACTGTGAATCGTTCGGTCTCTGCGGGTCACAGCATAACGAGACTCCAAAATCGTGTCGTCCTGAAGTACATTGTCTGTCACCATGACACCTCCGGCTGCCAGAAGACGATACACTTCCGGAAGGAAATGTATATACTGTCCCTTCGCCGCATCCATAAAAATAAAATCATAGGGACCAGCCAAGGTCTTCAGGACCTCAGCTGCATCCCCTTCCAGCAATGTAATACAGGACTCCTTCCCTGCCCTGGAAAAATTCTCCCGGGCAAGCTGAATCCTTTTCTCATTTTTTTCAATCGTGGTAATCTCTGCACCAGACTCCAGATTCTCACTCATTCTCAGAGCCGAGTAACCTATGGCTGTGCCCACTTCAAGAATCTTCTGAGGACGAGTCATGGAAACCAGAGTTTTCAGCAAAGAAGCCGTTTCTTTTCGGATAATCGGCACGTAATTCTGCCGGGCATACTCCTCCATCTCCTGAATCAAATCACTGGATTCCGGCTCCAAAGAGTGAAGATATACGGTCAATCTCTCTTTGTTCATCAAACTACTCCTCCTGAGTGGAATTCTTCTTGGTCGGAATAATATTCTTATCTTCTTCCGTTTCTTCCTCTGCAACTGTCATCACATCAACCATCTGCTTAATATTCTGTGACGTATTCAAAACATAGGTACCCGGCAATGGTTTGTATTTATATACAATGGCCTGCACGGTATATACGGATCCATCCCGAATCAGGCCTTTGCTTTCCAGAAGTTCTCCCACAGCTTTTGAAGACATGCCTTCTGAAATCGTAACTACCACATCTTCTCCCGGATCTTCTGCCATGACCTCCATGGTAAATACGGAATAGCCGAAATGGTATGCCTTTTTCACACAGGTCACCAATATCATCACAGCTACTGCATAGATTACAAGACGCAGGACGATTCTAAATACCAGAAATGCCATTGATCTTTTATTTCCTGTTGTATTCTTTGCCATTGAATTGCCTCCTTTGTAATCCCGGATGTGACTTTTTCTCTGATCAGACGAAGCTTTATTATCATTTTTCTCCGATCAATCGCCGTTTCCATTACGGCTCTTCTCATATCCGAACCTATGCTTCCATAATAATTGGAAGGATCATGGGACTTCTTTTCATCTTCTTCCAGAGATAATCATTGAGATCATCGCGTATGGTATTCTTGATTTTACTCCAGTCTGTAATTCTGCGATTCTGACAATCAATGATCGATCCCAGAACGACAGATTTTGCTTCTTCCATCAATTCTTCATTTTCGCGAACATATACAAAACCGCGGGTCACAATATCCGGACCGGAAATCAACTGATTGGAACCCCTTTCCAGAACAACAACAGCAATCACGATTCCATGCTGAGCCAGAGTCTGACGGTCTCTCAGAACAATGTTGCCGACATCACCAACACCCAGACCGTCGACCATGATACTTCCTACCGGTACATGACCGTTGATTTTTGCCGATTCCTCATCCATTTCCAGAACATCTCCGGAATGCATCACAAAGGTTCTGTGACTGTCGATTCCCAGCTCCTGAACCAACTGGGCATGAGCCTGCAAATGACGATATTCGCCATGAACAGGAATTGAATACCGGGGACGTACCAGAGAATACATAAGTTTAATCTCTTCCTGACAGGCATGTCCCGATACGTGAGTATCCTGGAAAATGACCTTTGCCCCCAGAAGAGAAAGATCATTGATAACTTTTGCCACTGCCTTTTCATTTCCGGGAATGGGTGTGGAACTGAGAATGATGGTATCACCGGATTCAATGGTAACTTTCCGATGAATATTAGCAGCCATACGGGAAAGAGCTGCCATGGACTCTCCCTGACTTCCCGTCGTAATGAGTACTGTCTTTTCCTTTGGATATCGTTTTAAGTCTTCAATGCTGATCAGGCATCCATCGGGAATGCTGATATAGCCAAGCTCCGATGCGGCACCGATAATGTTAACCATACTGCGGCCATCGACCACAACTTTGCGCCCATAACGATGAGCTGAATTAATAATCTGCTGTACACGGTCCACATTGGAAGCAAAAGTTGCTACAATAATTCGGCGATCCTGGTTTTCCGCAAAGAGATTATCAAAGGTTTTACCCACCGTTCGCTCTGACATGGTAAACCCTTCCCGGAAAACATTGGTACTCTCGCAGAGCATGGCAAGAACGCCTTTCTTGCCCAATTCAGCAAAACGAGAGAGATCTGCCGGTTCTCCAAAAACCGGAGTGTAATCAATCTTAAAGTCACCGGTATGAACGATCGTTCCCACCGGAGTGAAAATTGCCAGCGATGCGGCATCCACAATACTGTGATTGATACGAATGAATTCCACCCGAAAATTTCCGGCATTGATGGATTGACCATAACGAACAACTTTTCGTTTTACTCCTCTGGGTACTCCATGCTCCGCCAATTTCCCTTCGATAATTGCCATGGTCAGTTTTGTTCCATAGACAGGTACCGGCACCTTCTGAAGAATATACGGAAGTGATCCGATATGATCCTCATGACCATGGGTAATAAAGAAACCTCTTACCTTATCCAGATTTTCTTCCAGATAGGTAACATCCGGAATAACCAAATCAATTCCCAGCATATCGTCACTGGGAAATGCAAGACCACAGTCCACTACAATGATATCGTCCTCGTATTCGAAGGCGGTTATGTTCATACCGATCTGTTCCAAACCGCCAAGAGGTATGATTTTCAGTTTACTCTTTCCAGTACCAGACATCACTCCTGTATTATTCGTTTTTGATCTGCCTCTTCCTTTGGAAGCAGCAGGATTCTCCACCGGCATAACGGCAGAGTTCTCCTGTTTTACACTTTTTCTAGCCAAAATTTTCCTCCTGATTTCTCACGAACCACATTCAAAAAAACTTATGCCCAGATTCACCCATTCCCCCAGGGGGAGATGTTCTGAAAATGCAGCATACAACCATTTGATCCTTTCATACATGTCAGGAACCTTCCAGGGTTCCTCTTCACGTTCTTCTCTTATGACGTCCCGTTACAACCATCCGTACGAAATCCATGCCGATGCATACATTCCGTTCTGCAGGAATATATCGGGAGAATAGTTTAAATCCCCCACCTCAGCCAGCCGCTGAGTGCGGGGGAATGTTTTGCCTTAGTACTCCAAGTCGATATCATCCATCTGTTCTGCAAAGACAGAAAGCAGATAATCCAATTCGTTATCATCCTCCACCATCTCATAAACAGCATCGGAACTGTCCGAGTCTGAAACATCACGAAGGATATAGCAGCTGCCGTCACCAACTTCCGCATCTGCCGCCAGAATATAATCTTTTCCTGCCAATTTCGTACTGTCTATTACAAAAAGCTCCAGCTTTTCCCCGTCTTCTCCATCAAATACTATCTTTTCCAATTCCATTCTCCTTATTCTCGAGATAACCCTGAAGAATCAACGATGCAGCAATCTGATCCACTACTTCCTTGCGATTTTCCCTGCGAACCCGGCTTTCAATAAGAACACGGTCAGCCGCCACGGTAGTCAGCCGTTCATCCCACAAAATAACAGGAAGACCTGTACGGCGGATCAGCATTTCCTGAAAAGCCTTTACCTTCTCACACCGTTCTCCCTCTGTATGATTCATATTTCTGGGGTATCCAAGAACAAGCTCCGCCACCTGATATTCCTGTACCAGCTCCTGAATTCTTGCCAGGGTCCGACGCAGCTTGTCTTCCTCTTTTCGCTCAATGGTTTCCAAAGGCTGTGCAATCACACCATTCGGGTCACTGACTGCCACTCCAACCGTCCGAGAGCCATAATCCAATCCCATTATCCTCATGTTCTTTCCTCTATTTGGAGTTCAGAGAACGAATATATACGCGCACTAACTCTTCCAGAATCTCATCCCGCTCTACTTTGGAGATCAGACTTCTGGCACCCTTATAATTGGTGATGTAGGTGGGATCTCCGGACATAATATAACCCACAATCTGATTTACCGGATTATATCCCTTTTCCGCCAATGCTTCATATACACATTCCAACACCATTCCCACTTCCACACCGTTATCGGAAACGGCGGAAAGATTCTGCGTTCTTTGTAATTCTGACATATCATTCCGTCCTTGAAAAACCTTTTCTTATACAGGAAATTATATCTCCTGGAAAATATCTGCTTTTCCGAAAAAAACTCACATAGATTCTTTCTTAAAAACAGCTATTTAAGCAACACAAACCAGTATTATTGTAATACATAATTACCAAACACGCAAGTCTTAGTGCCAGAAAACTCAGAAGAACTGCCGCTGTCATTACAGGCTCCCCATTTTCCGGCAAATAATCGAAGATAATTCCCACTTTCCCCTTTATTTTCCTGTTTATTCTACATTCATTCACCACATTTTATTTTTCTCACAGAATAGGATAATATTAGCCCGAAGGATCACTTTTTTCTTCCGCTTCTTTCAGCCATACATTTTCCCTATATGATTCTGCGGCCTGAATGAATATCATCGGATTCTCCGCAGCCTGTCTTACTGTCCTTCCCCCTGCTCCAGATTATCATGGGTCACCGTCACCGTTACAGCCATACCTTCCCGACAGCCTTCCGGATCCACCGAAACTTTCACGTATTCTCTTGTATGACCCACATAACGGCCATCTTCTCTTTTTTCTTCCAGAAGAACTTCCACTTCTTTTCCAAGATAGAATTCCCGGAACTGACGAGAGTGTTCTTCTGTCATCGCCAGCAGCACCTGACTTCTTTCATTTTTCACCGGCTCCGGCACCTGTCCCGGCATGCGATCCGCTTTTGTTCCTTTCCGCCGGGAATACTTGAAGATATGAGTTTCATAAAAACAAATCCGATTCAAATATTCCACGGTTTCCTGAAATTCTTCCTCGGTTTCGCCGGGAAATCCAACAATGACATCCGTTGTAATGGCTGGATGATCAAATACCTGACGGATCAAACGACATTTTTCTTCATACTCTGCTCTGGTATAATGACGATTCATTCTCTTCAGAACAGTATCCGAACCGCTTTGAAGAGAAAGATGAAAATGGGGACAAATCTTTCCGCAGTCCTTCAATGCCTGAACAAAGGATTCCGTGATAATCCGCGGTTCCAGAGATCCCAATCGAATTCTGGAAATTCCGGGAATTTCTGCCAGTTTACCAATCAATCTGGCCAGAGCCGTTCCATAAAAATTCTCTTCCGATCGGAATTCCTGTTCTTCCGGAAAATCCAGTCCGTAAGAACTGAGATGAATGCCGGTCAAAACGATTTCCTGAAAACCGTTTTCAGCAAGACGCTCTGCTTCTTTCAGAACCTCCTCCTGACGACGGCTGCGTACACGTCCTCTTACATATGGTATCAGACAGTAGCTGCAAAACTGATTGCATCCATCCTGAATCTTGAGAATGGCTCTGGTATGTTCCGAACTGCTGTAAAGAGAGATTTCCTCGTACTCCTTCGGCTGCTTCAAATCCAAAAGGGCATTCTCATGATTCTCCAGAATCTCCGCCAAACGGCCTTTCTGATCATTTCCCACAAGAATATCTACCGCCATATCTTTCTTCACAGCTTCCGGATCTGCCTGAACATAGCAGCCTACTGCCACCACCAGAGCGTCCGGATTTCTCTTCTTCGCCCGATGAAGCATTTGTCTTGATTTTCGGTCTGCCATATTTGTCACGGTACAAGTATTGATTACATAAATATCTGCAATTTCTTCAAAAGGTACGATTTCATATCCGCAATTCTGAAGCTGCTGAATCATGACCTCCGTCTCATAGGCATTTACTTTACATCCCAGATTATGAAATGCAACTTTTTTCATTCCTGCTTCCTCCACTCTGTCTATGTCTGCCGATACACCTGCGACAAGGTACCATCCCTTTTTGTGCTTCACGGACACAGCTATACTGTTTCCCTTATTTGAACTTAATATCAGACTTCTTCATGATTTTCCCCAACTTTTTCTTGACTTTTTCATAGGCGAAACGTACTATTATATTAACATGAACCTGTTAATATTTAAAAGAAAGAGGAAAATGCTATGACTACCGTTCAGATTTGTCTTAATTCCATTGACAAAGTAAAAAATTTTGTCAATGACATCACTCGCTTTGACAGCGATTTTGATCTGGTTTCCGGCCGTTATGTAATTGATGCCAAATCCATCATGGGGATCTTCAGTCTGGATCTTTCCAAACCCATCAATCTGAGTATTCACTCGGAAAATGAATTAGAACAGATTCTTGAAACCCTGAAGCCTTATATCATTGAATAATAACCGGAAGAGTAAAGAACGCGCGAAGGCGCGTTCTTTTCTTTTTTCGTGTTTACTCAATGCAGATGGTTTCGATGGAAGAAAGAGCTGCCTCCATCAATTCATCGATCTTCTCCTGCAGTTTGAGTTCAGACCCCCGGATTACATTCAGATTCGGCTTTGTTACCGGATGCTTTGCAACAAAAATGGTACAGCAGTCTTCATAGGGCTGAATGGAAGTTTCATATGTTCCAATCTTTTCAGCAATATCCACAATATCCTGCTTATCAAAGGCAATCACCGGTCTCATTACCGGAATGGTGCAGACCTCATTTGTCACAGTAAGACTCTGCATGGTCTGGGATGCCACCTGACCAATACTCTCTCCCGTAATCAAAGCCAGACAGCCGTTTTCTTTGGCCAGATGCTCTGCAATCTTCATCATATACCGACGCATGATAATGGTAAGCTCATCATGGGGACACTGCTCATAGATATAGAGCTGAATGTCAGTAAAATTTACCACATGAAGATGAATCGGGCCGGAATAGCGGGAAACCTGACGGGCCAGATCCACAACCTTCTGCTTCGCCCGGTCACTGGTGTAGGGCGGTGCATGGAAATATACTGCATCCAGACTCACACCACGTTTGGAAATCATATATCCTGCAACGGGACTGTCGATTCCACCGGACAGCAAAAGCATGGCTTTTCCATTGGTACCCAAAGGCATACCGCCGGGTCCGGGGATGACTTCCGTATAGATATTGATCTGTTCACGGATTTCCACATTAACATAGATATCCGGGTTATGAACATTAACGCGAATTTCCGGAAACGCCATGAGAATTGCTTCTCCCAGCTTGGCATTGATGTAGTTGGAATCTACCGGATAATTCTTTCTTGCTCTCCGGGCAACTACCTTGAAAGTCATCTTTTTATCCGGGTAGCGCTTATCGATATAAGAAACCACCTTTCGGCAAAGATCTTCAAAGCCCTGATCTTCAATCTGCAGCAGCGGACAGATTCCCACAATACCAAATACATGCTTCAGGGCATCGATCACTTCATCGAAATCATATTCTGACTTTGCATCCACGTAAATACGTCCGGACGTTTTCCATACTTCAAACTCCCCGTCCACCTGGCGCAAAGCTCTGACAATCTGAGATACCAGCTTATCCTCGAAGATATAGCGGTTCTTTCCTTTCACGCCAATCTCCGCATATTTAATCAAAAAAGACTGGAATTCCATATTCTTTTTCCCTCCAGTGCCGCATCCTGACGGCATATCATTATTTTCTAACGTAACGGCGAAGCTTCGGAAGAAGTTCTTCCAGAACCTGCAAAGTTTCTTCCATTTCTTCTTCGGTACTAAAGATACTCAAACTAAAACGAACGGTACAATCCAAGAGCTTCCGATCCAGATGAATCGCCTGAAGAGTGGCACTGATATGCTGCTGTTTGTTTGATGAGCAGGCAGAACCGGCAGAAATATAGATTCCTTCTGCCTCCAATGAGTGAAGAAGAACTTCACTTCGAATCCCCTCAAAGCTTGCACTGATAACCTGAGGTGCTGCACCGGTTCCCTCGGCACCATTGATGGTAACTCCCGGAAGCTTCTCCAGTCCCTGAATCAGAATCTCCCGGCATCGATACATTTTCTCCACATGAGATTCCAATTCCTCATACATCATCCGGGCCGCAATAGCAAGACCTACAATTCCGGGAACATTTTCCGTACCGGAACGAAGACCTTTCTGCTGCTCTCCTCCGAAAATGATGGGATGAACCTTGACCTTATCTCTGATATAGAGAAAACCGCTTCCCTTCGGTCCATGAATCTTATGACCGCTGACGCAAAGAAGATCGATTTTCCAACGACGGGGACGAATGATCATTTTGCCATAGGCCTGAATCGCATCCACATGGAACAGAACACCAGGATTGATTGCTTTGATCCGGGCACCGATTTCTTCCACCGGCTCAATGGTACCAATCTCATTATTCACCATCATAATGGACACAAGAATGGTATCCGGCCGAATGGCCTTCTCCAGTTCTTCCAATGAGATTCTTCCTTTCTCATCGGTTCCCAGGCGGGTAATTTCAAAGCCCTGACTTTCCAGATAGTCCATGGTATGAGATACCGAAGCATGTTCGATTGCTGTTGTGATCAGATGCATACCGGCACGACGGTTTGCCATGGCGGTACCAATCAGAGCCAGATTATTGGATTCTGTTCCGCCGGATGTAAAAGTAATCTCCTTTTCATCCACTTTCAGTGTGGCAGCAATTTCTTCCCGGGCCTGACGAATCATCTGCTCCGCATCCATTCCTTTCCTATGCATGGAGGAAGGATTCCCATAATCCAACTCCATCATACGAATCATGGCATCTCTCACTTCCGGCAAAATCCGGGTGGTTGCCGAATTATCCAGATATATATCTCTCATAACAATCTCCGTTCTTATCATTCATAGTAAGGCTGTCAGGAAAGTTCCAGCTGCATCATGCACATGGTCAGCGCAGCCATTCCTGCCGTTTCTGTCCGAAGAATCCGATGACCCAGGCTGATAACAAGGGCTCCTGCTTCTCTGGCTTCCTCAATCTCAGAAGATTCAAAGCCTCCTTCAGGACCAATGAAGATACCCACCTTCATACCAGGCTTAAGCTGTTCCAGAGCTTCTTTCGTTGCCTCCATCCCTCTGGCATTTTCATAAGGTACGAGAATCCGATCCATTTGCTTCGCCATGGTCATGGCCTCCTTCCAGGACATGACCCCTGTTACTTCCGGTATGACTCGTCGACCTGACTGTTTGGCAGCACTTTCCGAGATGGAATTCCAACGAGGGATTTTTGTCTTCTGTTTTTTCTCATCCAAACGAACCACGGATCGCTTCATTGCCACCGGGACAATCTCATAGGCTCCCAGTTCCACCGCTTTCTGAATGATCCATTCCATCTTATCATTTTTCGGAAGGCCCTGAAAAAGAATCAGCTTTGCAGACAATTCCGATTCTTCCACTTCTTCCGGCAAAACATCAGCTTCTACCCGATCCGGCAATATTTCTGCGATGACACAGTAAAAATCACAATCTTCTCCGTTGCTCACCACAATTTTTTCTCCCGGCTTCATTCGAAGAACATTTTTAATATGATTTACATCTGATCCCACAATCGTTATTCTTCCAGATGCACCATCCGCTTCCGGAACAAAAAAATGATACATGATAAGTCCCTTTCTGTGCCATAGTTCTGCCAACCTGCTGAATCACCGGTCAACAGCCGCAGCAGGATACATAGATCTTACATGGACATTCCAAAAGGCTGCCCAGTCCCGGCATCGTTTTATCATAACATATGGGAATTATTCTTGTAAACACCTTTTTCCCAGGTATCTGACCCATCTGCAACAAAAAGCAGCCGATTCCTTCCTCCATGGAAAAAACCGGCTGATTCTATTCATTTTTATTTATGCATAGGAATCCTGATTACTTTTTTCGCGCTGTTACCGATACCCATTCATTCTGACGGGTTACTTCCAGCACTTCAAATTCCGGATTCTTTTCAAAGGCATCCGTTACGTCTTTTTCCTTTTCATCCACAATACCGGAAGTAATGAAAATCGCTCCGGGCTTTAAGTGGCGGGCAATCTCTCCCTGAAGCAGAACAATAACGGGAGCTAAGATATTGGCAACAGCCAAATCATATCGCTCATAGCCAACTTCATTCTGAACCTGAACATCATCAAGAATGTTTCCCAGAATCACGTGGAAATCCTCTTCCTTCAAATCGTTCAAAGCTCCATTTTCATGGGTACTGGTGATGGCACATTCATCCAGATCCATCCCCACGGCATGGCAGGCGCCCAGCTTTAATGCTGTAATTCCCAGAATACCGCTGCCGCAGCCCACATCGAGAACTTCCATTCCCGGCTTCAGATATTTGTGAAGCTGACGAATACAAAGCTGAGTTGTCTCATGGGTTCCCGTTCCGAATGCTGTTCCCGGATCCATCGTAATACAGATTTTGTCCCGGTGTTCCTCGGGAATTTCTTCCCAGGTCGGTTTGATCAAAACATTTTCCACTGCAAAAGGACGGAAATACTCCTTCCAGGTATTCATCCAGTCCTTGTCTTCTGTTTCACTGCTGGTAATCTCACAACTCCCCGGATTGCAGAACATGCGAATCTCTTCCAGACCCTCCCGGACTGCCCGAAGAAGCTCTTCCTCTGTCATATCCGGTTCTTCCGCCTGTCTCGGCGCATCGCCGCACTGAAAAACAGCATGTTTCGTTTCCTCATCGGCGGACAAATAGAAATTGATCTTTGCCGTTCCGTCATCCGGAGGCAGTTCGGGAAGAATATCGATAAACATTCCCTTTGTGTCGGAATCAGACAAGGGAACGTGATCTTCAATCTCGATTCCCTCCACACCAATCTCATTCAGCATATCACTAATAAAATCAATGGCTTCTGTCGTTGTTTCAATTGTGTATTTTTTCCACTTCATCAGCTGAACAATCCTTTTTTCTTATGCTTTCCTTCATGAGCTTTTCCTTCAAAAGGTTTTCCATTCATAGCTTCATCAAAGGCACGAAGAGCTTCTTTCTGATTCTCATTCAGACGTTCCGGTACACTGACAACAAGAGTCACGTAATGATCACCACGTACATTCTTATTTCTCAGATAAGGAACTCCTTTTCCTTTCAATCGGATTCGAGTATCCGTCTGGGTTCCCGGTTTTACTTCATATTCTACAGGGCCATCCACTGTATTGATCTGAATGGTTCCGCCCAGTGCAGCCTGAACAAAACTGATGGGAACAGTGGAATAGATATTGGTATCCTGGCGTTTGAAAGTAGGGTGGTTGCTTACTACTACTTCGACAAGAAGATCTCCTCTTTCACCGCCATTCTGGCCCGGCTCTCCCTTTCCGCGGATACGAATACTCTGTCCATTATCAATACCGGCGGGTATTGTCACCTGAATTTTCTTCTTGGACTGAGTGTAACCGGTTCCGTAGCAATGCGTACATTTTTCTTTAATAACGGTTCCCTTGCCTCCGCATTCCGGACAGGGCTGTACATTTCTAACCATACCAAACATGGACTGCTGGGTATACACTACCTGACCGCTTCCGTTGCAGCGGCTGCAGGTCTGAGGGCTGGTACCTTCCTTGGCACCCGTTCCATGGCAATGGGTACATTCATCTTTCAGATTCATCTCCAGCTCTTTTTCCACACCGAAAATAGCTTCTTCGAATGTAATGCGAACACTGGCACGAAGGTTTGCCCCTTTCATAGGTGCATTGGCACGACGTCCCCGGCTGCCTCCGAATCCGCCGCCAAAGAGATCTCCGAAGATATCTCCAAAAATATCTCCCATATCGCTATAACTCTGATAACCTCCTGCACCGCCATTTTCAAAGGCTGCATGACCAAACTGATCATATTTCTGTCTTTTTTCCGGATCACTCAGAATAGCATACGCCTCGGATGCCTCCTTGAATTTTGCTTCCGCTTCCGGATTGTCCGGATTGGTATCCGGATGATATTTTTTAGCAAGTACACGATAGGCTTTCTTCAGTGCCGCATCATCTGCGTCTTTCGGAACCCCCAGTACTTCATAATAATCTCTCTTGCTCTCCGCCATAATATTGCCTCCAAGTCAGCATGAGTCTGGTACATTCACCACCCCTTGCCATATCACAGCTTTAGCCTGCAGAAATTCCGCAGGCCAAAGCATTCATTATCTCATCTTATTATGATATCGCTTTCCTTACCGGATTGATATCGGTTATCGTCATTTTAATTATACTTCTTTGAAGTCAGCATCTACTACATCATCTTCGGGAGCGCTTCCGGTATATCCGGCACCGCCCATATCCGGGTTAGGACCGGCTGCACCCTGAGCAGCCTGAGCCTGCTCGTAAACTTTGGCAAACAGAGCCTGAGCACTCTTCATCAGTTTTTCCTTGCCGTCTTTCAGCTGCTGAATCTGAGAATCGGTCAGATCGGTGGCATTTGCAGTAGCCTCTACCACATCCTTCAGTTCTTTCAGGTCAGCTTCCACAGCAGACTTCATGGAAGGATCCAGCTGTTCTCCAACTTCTTCCATAGCCTTCTCGGTCTGGAATACCATAGCATCGGCATCATTTCTCGCATCGATTCCTTCTTTTCTCTTCTTATCCTGAGCTTCGTACTCAGCTGCTTCTTTTACAGCTTTCTCGATATCCGCCTCAGACATATTGGAACCTGCCGTAATGGTGATATGCTGTTCTTTTCCGGTTCCCAGATCCTTTGCAGATACATTTACGATACCATTGGCGTCAATATCAAAGGTAACTTCGATCTGAGGAACTCCTCTTCTTGCAGGCGGAATTCCATCCAGGCGGAACTGTCCAAGACTCTTGTTGTCTTTTGCAAACTGTCTCTCACCCTGAAGAACATTGATATCTACAGCAGTCTGGTTGTCTGCAGCAGTGGAGAATACCTGGCTCTTCTTGGTAGGAATCGTTGTATTTCTCTCGATCAGACGGGTAGCAACGCCTCCCATGGTCTCAATGCTGAGAGACAGAGGAGTAACATCCAGCAGCAGGATTTCACCGGCACCGGCATCTCCGGCCAGCTTACCGCCCTGAATGGAAGCACCGATTGCTACGCACTCATCCGGGTTCAGATTCTTGCTGGGTTCTTTACCGGTCAGCTGTTTAACCTTTTCCTGAACAGCAGGGATACGGGTAGAACCACCTACCAGCAATACTTTATCAATCTGAGCAGTGGTCAGGCCTGCATCTCTCAGTGCATTGTTCACAGGCGTTACGGTTCTTTCAACCAGTTCATGAGTCAGCTCATCAAATTTGGCACGAGTCAGGTTCATATCGAAGTGTTTCGGGCCATCCTGATTAGCCGTGATGAAAGGCAGGTTGATATTGGTTGTAGTAGCACTGGAAAGTTCTTTCTTTGCTTTTTCTGCTGCTTCTTTCAGTCTCTGAAGAGCCATCTTATCATTTGACAGATCAATGCCCTCTGCCTTTCTGAACTCATCCAGCATATACTGAGTCAGAACATTATCAAAATCATCACCGCCAAGACGGGTATCACCCTTTGTTGCCAGAACTTCGATTACGCCGTCACCGATTTCGATGATGGATACATCGAAAGTACCGCCGCCCAGATCGTAAACCAGAATTCTCTGTTCCTTTTCATTGTCCAGGCCGTAGGCCAGTGCAGCTGCGGTGGGTTCGTTGATAATACGCTTTACATCCAGACCGGCAATCTTACCGGCATCCTTGGTTGCCTGTCTCTGAGCATCGTTGAAGTATGCAGGAACAGTAATAACTGCTTCGGATACGGTGTCACCCAGATAGCTCTCTGCATCTGCTTTCAGCTTCTGCAGGATCATGGAAGAGATCTCCTGAGGAGTATACTGCTTATCATCGATGCTTACTTTATAGCTCTCGCCCATATGTCTCTTGATGGAAGAGATGGTACGGTCTGCATTGGTAACAGCCTGACGCTTTGCAGGATCACCTACCAGACGTTCGCCGGTCTTGGTGAAGGCTACTACGGAAGGGGTAGTACGAATACCTTCTGTATTTGCAATAACTACGGGCTTACCACCCTCCATAACAGCTACACAGCTG
>JAQXIM010000007.1 GCA_029007785.1 Clostridiales bacterium
TGGTAAAATCATTGACCGAACTGATTTCTTTAACGGTATTGTATGTAAATGCAACGTCAGAAGCGGTCAGCGGTTCTCCGTCGGTGAATTTTACATCATCACGAATCGTAACCGTCCAGGTCATACCATCCTCGCTCTGCTGAACATCCGTTGCCAGATCATAATCAATCTTCAAATCCGTTGTCGTTACCGTCAGGGTACTCTGGATCAACGGTTCATGTACATGTTCTCCGGCACCCCATCCATAGGCCGGATCAAAACCGGATTCCGGCTCCGAACTCGGACCCATAGCAACAATGACGGAATCCTTTCCTTCTGCATCTGTTTCTTCTTCGGTGGCTCCCTCGGAAGCTGCTGTTCCAGCCTGCTTCGTCTCCGCAGGTGCTGCATCCTCTTCCTTACTGCTGCAGCCTGCCATCAGTGCTGTAATCATAAAAACTGCCAACAGCATGCTGATTACTTTTTTTCTCATATTGGGTTTCCTCCCTAATTCATGTCGTATTCTGATGATATCATGTTGTATTTTTTTTACAACCCTGTAGGGGGGGATAAAAATTGATTTTTTCAGCTTTTTTTAATATTTTGTCCCATGAAGCAGATACTGGAATATCATGGATGCTGCCGTAATCGCCATAAGAGTTCGCCATAAGCGTGCTGATAATCTGGACGTTTTCCTGTTGTTTTGGATTGAGTCGCATGATGTTCCACCCAAAAAACGCAGACATAAAGTCTGTCAATAGACTCCATTGTCTGCGTTTTTTTGAAATAACCAGTCCTTCTTTTCTGACCGGACCGGAATGATTCCCCGATAAGAATCAATGATCCGCTTGAAAACTCCTTACCGTTTGAATAAGTATCGTCGGAATCACCGCTAATCCAACGATAATACCTGCCTGACTCATTGCCATTCTTTCCACTAAGAACAGTTTCTCCATAAATGGAAGGAACAACACTGCTGCAAGCAGCAAAACCCCCAGAAAGAAAGCACCGATGCTCCATTTATTTGTAGCAAATTTGATTCTAAAAATGGACCGATTGCTTCTGCAATTGAATCCATGGAATAATCTTGCCATCGTCAAAGTGGCAAAGGCCATGGTGCTTGCCAGTTCTGGACTTGTTTTGAGCCCCATATAAAATGCAGTAATTGTTGCAATTGCAATCATTACGCCGTATTCCATCAGTTTTATAACAAAATCCTTAGTCATAATTCCAGCCTTAGCTGCACGAGGCTTATCTTTTAAAAGATTTTTATCTGTGGGCTCCATACCGATCGCCAGTGCCGGCAGTGAATCTGTCAACAAGTTAATAAACAACAGATGAACTGGTTCGAATGGAGTCGGAAGCGCCCTCAGACAACAGTACAATACTACCAATATCCCCGCTGTATTGCCTGACAATAAGAAAAGAATCGCATTTTTAATATTTCGATAAACATTTCTTCCATTTAAAACCGCCTTAATAATTGTTGCAAAATTGTCATCGGAAAGAATCATGGAGGAAGCATCTTTGGACACTTCTGTTCCGGTGATTCCCATCGCAACACCAATATCTGCTTTTTTGAGAGCCGGTGCATCATTAACACCATCTCCTGTCATTGCAGCGATAGCCCCTTTTTTCTGCCAGGCATCTACAATACGAATTTTATTTTCCGGTGAAACTCTTGCATATACAGAAATTTTCTCAAGGACTTGATCCAGTTCTTCATCCGACATCGCATCCAGTTCCGGACCAGTAACAGCCATATCGCCTTCACAAAAGATACCAAGCTGTTTTCCAATGGCAGCTGCAGTCACTTTATGATCTCCTGTAATCATAACCGTCTTAATCCCTGCTGCTTTCGCATCCGCCACAGCTTGTTTTGATTCTTCCCTTGGAGGATCAATCATTGCCGCCAAACCAATAAAGGTATAATCCTTCTCTTCATCTATGGTAAGTATTTCTGATTCATCTACTTCTCTATATGCAAATGCTAAAATACGAAGTCCATTTTCGGAAAATTTCTGGTTTTGGGCAAGAATGTTTTCTTTATCCGCTTCCGTAATTTTTCTTATACCATTACCTGCTGCAATGTGAGTAATTTTATCAATCAGTACATCCACTGCACCCTTAGTTAATACTGTGGGGATTCCATGAATCCTGTATTTTGTACTCATTAGCTTACGCTCAGAATCAAATGGAAGTTCTTCCATACGAGGCATAGCATCACGTATCACTTCCTCAGAAATCCCTGTTTTAGCTGCCATAGTAAGAAGACAAGCTTCCGTAGGATCGCCAATCTCTCTGCCGTCCTGAATAACGGAATCATTGTTTAAGACAGCATTATATAAAAGGTATCTATGGATCTGATTACGAATATCTATATCGTCTGGCTTCATGCAGATCTGATCGACATAAATGTCTGTAACCGTCATTTTATTTTGTGTTAATGTTCCTGTTTTATCTGAACATATTACATTTACACATCCAAGGCTTTCTACTGCTTTCAGTTCTTTTATGATCGCATTATCTTTTGCCATTTTCTGAGTTCCCATTGCCTGTACAATGGTAACAATGGAACTTAATGCTTCCGGAATTGCTGCAACTGCTAAAGCTACTGCAAACATTAAGGAGTCCAGGATTTTTTGACCCTGATATAACTGCAGACCAAACACAACAATACAGATACAAATGATTATAACCGCTAGTTTTTTGCTGAAATCATCCAGACTTACCTGTAATGGTGTCTTCTTTTCCTGCGTTGCATTCATAAGATCTGCGATTTTACCCATCTCCGTATTCATTCCAGTCCCTGTAACAAGAGCTGCCGCACGGCCATAAGTTACAAGCGTTCCTGAATATACCATATTGATCCTATCTGCAAGAGGCAATTCATTCATTAAAATATCATCCGTTTTATCTACATTTGCTGATTCTCCGGTCAAAGAGCTTTCATTGACCTGTAAAGAGTAATTGTTTAAAATTCTGGCATCTGCTGCAACCATATCTCCAGCTTCCAGCAATAAGATATCACCGGGAACCACTTCCTTCGATAATACTTCTGTTTTTACACCATTTCTCAGAACTTTTGCATGGGGTGATGATAATGCTTTCAAGGAATCCAAAGACTTTTCCGCTTTCAAATATTGTACGGTTCCGAGAATCGCATTCAATATGATTACCGCAAAAATAACAATTGTACTTTCCACATTTCCGGAAAACATGGAAATGATAGCGGCAGCAATCAGAATAGCCACCAACAAATCTTTAAACTGCTCCGCAAATATCTGAACCGCAGTTTTCTTCGTTCCTTCCTTTAGTTCATTTTCACCATACTTTTCAAGTCTTTCTTTCGCACTCTGCTCTGTAAGTCCCTTTCTCTCTGTTTCAAAAATGACACAAAGATCTTTTTCTGACATCTGATATAATTCTTTCATTCTATCACTCCGACATCAAATTATTATATGCTGCACGACAAATGCACCCAACGTCATGGTTTTGCGCTTCGTACTTTCAATTGTTATTGAGATTTTAAATAATAACGGAAGCAAAATCAATAGACAAGAGTTTCAATTTGTCGCAAAATTAGTCCTTACAAAAATACCATGGCTGCTTCCAAATCTTTTTTTCCGCTTTCCGCTATCCAAAAGAAGCATATCCCAAAAGATAAATCCATATACAAAAAATGGCTTTCTCTAGTCGGTAATTCCCAATAGAAAGTCCTTTAAAACAAATTTGTTTGAATCATCTAACAAACTCATAACCATCGCTGCTATGAATAAGGGAATCAACATCTTCGTTCCAAGGAAAAACCCTTCGGGAAATAAAAAGCAATTAAAAATTGTAACACCATAAAAGATTATATCAACGGCAACCGTAAACCACAGAATTCGTATGGAAATCCTATCCGAGTATATTCTATATTTACCAATTGCATGCTTTTTATCACTCTCCTCATGGGAAGCGTCCACACTTCCCTAAATATTTTTTTCATACCGGCACAGAATCCCCTCCGTTATCATATCTCCGCCGCTGTATTCGTAAGGAATTTCCGCCTCGTCAATAAATCCAAGCTTGTGCAGCACATTTGCCGAACTTGTATTTACTTTGGCATAGACTGTGATGCATTCTTTCATTCCAAGTGCAGTTTCTGCAAACTGCATAACTTCTTTCATCGCTTCCGTGATATATCCGTTTCCCCAGTATTTCTTTCCAAGATTATACGATATATCCCAATGACTCTCATTGTCATCTTCATTATAAAAAACCAAACAGGTACCTATAATTTTTCCTGTTTCTTTTAACAGTATTATCCATCGATACCATTTTTCATTTTCAATCTGCCCCAGTTCAAACCGAACAAAGTTCTTCGTTTCCGCAATATCACAGCTGGCTTTCCAACACATATACCTGGACACATCTTCGTCCTGCATCCAACAGTCAAAAATGTCTTTTACGTCCGTTTCCTGTATTTCCCTAAGTAATAATCTGTTCGTTTCTATCCTTGGTGTTTTACGCAGAAAATTCGTCAATATCCTCTCCGTTTCTGCCATATCCTTTTCAATCAACGGACGCATACTATCCTTGTACTTTGATAAATCAGCATTTTGCAAAGCTGACAAGATCATTGGAATATACTGCGGCTTTGCCGCCCCTACCTGGGCGAGAGCCTTAGCACATTGTCTGGCGGTAATCGGTTTTTCATCCGTTATATGCGTAAGATAATCAGAAATAATCCCATCAAAATGATTTTCCTCATCCCACTGTGCATTTACTGCAAGAATATGCAGTGCACGATTTCTAACCAACGATTTCGGATGGTCAAGAAGCGAAGCAAAATCATCAAAGTATTTGTACCATTCATCTGTTTCCTTACTTTCAGATATTATCTTGTCAGAAAGAGCACAGGCATATTTATCATCTTTTGCCGTCAGATTTTTTATCATGTTTTCTTTCACCATTCATCACCTCATCTTGTTTCCCATTCTACCCTCATAAGTCCAGGTGTCGCTTATTTCCTTATTATGGTCCATATATAATTTTCACCAACGAAAAACCATGCTATCACAGGAATTCTCAATTTCTGACAGTTACCGATTTTTGTATTTTGCTGTCAGCTTCGCGTATTGCTCTGTTTCAGGCAGTTTACGGCAGGCATTGATTGCATTTTTCAGCAGATTATTGATCACAATCGCAAGTTCCAGTTCGTCAACAGAGAGTCTGCCGGGAATATTTCAAAAAACATCATGGAAATCTTCTTCCTATCGTTCACCCTCTTTCCCATAGAAAAAAGCTCCGAAAACCTTATAATCACCAGAGAATAAAGTGTTTATAAGGCTTTCGGAGCCGTAAAAATTTCATTTAATTGAAATGCAAACTTCGCTTACATTCCCATCTGTTTTGCAACTTCTTCTGCAAAGTTCTCTTCCTTCTTCTGCATACCTTCACCGGTCTCGAAGCGAACGAACTTCTTGATGGTTACAGGTGCACCTGCAGCTTTGGATACTTCCTGCAGATATTTAGCAACAGTCTGCTTTCCATCTTCCGCTTTTACATAAACCTGATCCATCAGACAGAACTCTTTCATCTCTTTGGAGATACGACCATTGATCATACCTTCAATAACTTTCTGAGGCTTCTGAGATTCCTTAGGATCGTTCATGATCTGAGCCATCAGGATTTCTTTCTCTTTAGCGATGAACTCTTCAGAAACATCGTCTCTGGAGATATACTGGGGCTTCAGAGCAGCAATCTGCATAGCCAGGTTTTTCAGTGCTTCTTTTACTTCGTCAGTAACATTAGCAGTTTCAGCCTGAATCAGAACGCCGATGCGTCCGCCGCCGTGAATATAATCAACAACACAGCCGTCTTCAGCAGAAACTTTCTCGAAACGACGAATGCTCAGATTTTCACCGATAACAGCGATCTTGCTGGACAGAGCCTGAGCAACGGTCAGTTCAGTATCCAGAGCCCAAGGTTCAGCCAGGAATGCATCAATATCAGAAGCACTGGTCTTCAGAGCCTGAGCAGCAACCTCTGCAACATACTGCTGGAAATCAGCATTCTTTGCAACGAAGTCAGTCTCACTGTTTACTTCTACGATAACAGCATCATTGCCTTCAACCAGAGTCTTAACCAGACCTTCTGCAGCAATTCTGCCAGCCTTCTTAGCTGCTGCAGCCAGTCCTTTTTCTCTCAGGAAGTCAACAGCCTTGTCCATATCACCATCAACTGCGGACAGAGCCTTTTTGCAGTCCATCATTCCAGCACCGGTCATCTCACGCAGTTCTTTTACCATAGATGCAGTAATAGCCATTATTCGTTCTCCTCCATAGCTTCTTCAACAGCTTCTGCCTCAGCAGTTTCCGTCATCTGTGCACCCTGATTTGCTTCGATAACAGCATCAGCCATCTTGGAAACGATCAGTTTTACGGCACGGATAGCATCATCATTACCAGGAATTACATAATCCAGTTCTTCGGGATCGCAGTTGGTATCAGCAATACCGATCAGAGTGATACCCAGAGTATGAGCTTCCTGAACACAAATTCTTTCCTTCTTAGGATCTACAACGAAGATGGCATCAGGCAGCTTCTTCATGTTCTTGATACCGCCCAGGTTCTTCTCCAGCTTATCCCATTCTTTTTTCAGATTAACAACTTCCTTCTTAGGAAGAACATCGAAGGTTCCGTCTTCAGCCATCTTTTCGATTGCTCTCAGACGAGCGATTCTGCTCTGAATGGTCTTGAAGTTGGTCAGCATACCACCAAGCCATCTCTGGTTTACATAATACATTCCACAGCGCTCAGCTTCTGTCTGGATAGCATCCTGAGCCTGTTTCTTCGTACCAACAAACAGAACGGTACCACCGTTGGCAACGATATCAGATACTGCATTATAAGCTTCATCAACTTTGCCTACAGATTTCTGCAGATCAATGATGTAGATACCGTTTCTCTCGGTGTAGATGTAAGGAGCCATCTTAGGGTTCCATCTTCTGGTCTGGTGTCCGAAGTGCACGCCTGCTTCCAGCAGCTGCTTCATAGAAATAACGCTCATGTGTCTTTTCCTCCATTTGGTTTTGACTTCCGTGTATCTGCTTTCAGGAACCTAAAAGGCACCGCCCGAAAGTATTTCCAGTACACGTGATTAATTTTTACCGAAAGATCATAGCATAGTTATTTCAATTATGCAAGGGCTTTTGTCGATTTTTTCCAATCTCGAAACAATTTTTTTCATGGATCAAAACCTTTTTCCATCCCTGAATCGAGCAGGAGGAATTTCTCTTGAATGAGAAATTCCTCCTGCTCGATTGATTATCCTTACTTATTTTTATTTGTTTAATTATCTTCTTTCAGTTTATTC
>JAQXIM010000008.1 GCA_029007785.1 Clostridiales bacterium
GCAGCGGAGTGGATGCCAGGGCTACGGTTGTGGATATTGAGGGTACGGTTCCCGCCAAGACCCAGGCTCAGACCAGCGGATTTTCCAAATCCTCCGGTACGATTCTAGTTTCAGTAGTGCTGGATCCGGCTGATAAGGATATGCAGGTAGGTATTATGGAGCCGGACGGAGTGAAGCGGTATGTATTGTCAGATAATTATGTTACCCATGAATTTGAGGTAAGAAAGAGTGGAACTCATAAGGTATACTTCTATAATCCCAACAGTGTAAGTGTTTCTGTGGATGGATATTATAGAAAGTAGAAAGCAATAATCGATCCAAAAGCTGATCCTGAAGTAATCAGGAGCTGCTGCGAAGGTGAAAGAAATTTTACCGGAGCGGCAGCTCCTTTTTATTTCCTAATGATATGTATCTTCCTGCCCTGTAGGGCAAGGCGGAAAAAGAAAAATATATTTATCGGATGGGAAAGAGTCGTTTCAACAAAATGAAATTGTATTCAACAGTGACCAGAATGATCCGAAAAACTCTCTGAAAAAAGAGAAAAATAGTGAATTTTACCCGAAACAGAGTTTATTCGAAAAATGAAAAAAGACATGGAGAGAAGGGATGGGAAGAGAGCAGAACCGGTTTTCGCGAAGTGAAAATTCTTTCGAAAGGACGTATATTCTGCTGAAAAAAGGCCTCATTTCATGAGACTGAAATTTGATTTGGGAAGCCGATTCAAAAAAATCCCGGATCGGAAAGGTTTCCGATCCGGAACATATGGAATCAAGCATCGATATCATGAACCGATCATAAAACATCGGTGTGCCGATTATTTTGCAGCGATTACTTCCACTTCGCAAAGTACGTTCTTGGGAAGAGATTTTACTGCGACACAGGAACGGGCAGGTTTTCCGGTGAAATATTTGCCGTATACCTCATTGAAAGCAGCAAAATCGGACATTTCTGCCAGGAAACAGGTGGTTTTTACAGCGGCACTGTAATCCAGTCCGTTGGCTTCCAGAATAGCGCCAAGATTTTTCATAACCTGTTCTGCCTGCTCGGTGATATTCGTTCCTACTACTTCACCGGTAGCGGGATCCAGGGGAACCTGTCCGGAAGTAAAGAGGAAATTGTTGAATTCGATAGCCTGAGAATAGGGGCCGATGGCAGCCGGTGCCTTGGGGGTGCTGGTAACTTTTAACATAAGGATTCTCCTTTCGTAATGTCTGTGCTCCGGCCTGACGAAACCCGTCGGACAGAGCTTTGAAATAACAGATTTGTGTTCCGGCAGTATGCCGGATTCTTTCCAGTTAGGTATACCATATCGGGGAAACTCTGTCAAATTTCAGGAAAAATCCACCGGATAATTATAATAAAATTATATGCAAGTAAAAAAAGAGAATATTATTTATATTGACGTGATAAAGTGTTTTACATATAATGGGTAATGGTATATCTTTACGTGCATCCCTGCAGCAGGGGCCGGGGGACCGGTGTGGAGGAACGGAAAATATCCACAGCACGGGATTTCTCCGCTGAGCGGAGAGTTTTTTAGTAGGAGGTCATACAAATGACGAGAGTATGCTGTTTAAACAATATCTCCAGCAAAGGAACCATGCTGCTGGGAGATCAGTACGAGATGGTTGAGAATCTGGCAGATGCCGACGCAGTTCTGGTTCGCAGTGCTTCCATGCACGAAATGGAAATGCCGGATTCTCTGCTGGCAATTGCCCGGGCCGGTGCCGGTGTCAACAATATTCCCCTGGAAAAATGTGCAGATCAGGGAATTGTTGTATTCAATGCACCCGGAGCCAATGCCAATGCGGTAAAAGAGCTGGTTCTGGCAGGTATGCTGCTGGCATCCCGCAATATCATCGAAGGCGTACAGTGGGGCCATGATAACCGCAATAATCCGGATGTGGCAAAAGCAGCCGAGAAAGAGAAAAAGAAATTTGCCGGTCATGAGATCAGCGGAAAGACACTGGGAATTATCGGTCTCGGAGCCATCGGCCATAAGCTGGCTCACGCCGCCGCTGCTTTGGGAATGGACGTTATCGGATACGATCCCTTCCTGAATCTGGAAGATGTTAAGATGACAAAGTGTATCGATGATATTTACGAGCAGAGCGATTTCATTACCCTGCACGTTCCGCTGCTTCCCGACACCAGAGAAATGATCAATGCCGAGTCCATGGCAAAGATGAAAGATGGCGTAATCGTGCTGAATTATGCCCGTGATCTTCTGGTAAATGAAGCAGACATGGCAAAAGCTCTGGAATCCGGAAAAGTAGGAAGATATCTCTGCGATTTCGATAACCCCAATACCCTGGCTATGGATCGCTGCATAGCAACACCCCATCTGGGAGCATCCACTGAGGAAGCGGAAGAGAACTGTGCCGTTATGGCAGTGGAAGAAATCCGGAATTATGTGGAGAACGGAAATATCATCAACTCCGTTACTTTCCCCCGGGTAGATAAAGGTGTGAAAGAGAAAGCCGTACGTCTTGGCATTTTCTTCAAAGATACGGATGCCATGGAAGAAATCCGCAAGGTGCTTGGTGAAGATGTTGTGGGATCCATGCGCGGTGCATACGGATACGCCATTGCAGATTTGGAGGAAGCTGCTGACCTGGCTCAGGTGGAAGCCATTGCCGGGGTTTACAAAGTCAGAACCATTTAATCAGGAATTGTACGAAAAAAAGAATAGGAATTTGGCTGAGACAAAAAAACCTGAAACATGGGAGAAGTCTGAGCAGAGTTCTGAATATTAGAGCGCAAAGCGATTGATAAAAAGGAGGCCGGCAGTATTTCCAACCAGGGGATACTGCCGGAAACGCATATGGCAATTATGAAACCTTTTTCCTGCCTTCGTCCGGCCCGGGAAACCGTGGCTCAGGTGGCAGCTCTGCCTTATGATGTGTTTAGTGAGGACGAAGCAAGGGCAGAAGTAATGAAAAATCCCAGATCTTTTCTGAAAATTACCCGTCCGGAGGTTCAGTTCCCCCAGGGAGAAGAAGTACCCCGGGAAATGATTTATGAAAAAGCCAGAGATCAGATTGAAGAATGGCTTCATCAGGGAGTTTTGGTAGAAGATACAGAACCGGCATTCTATATTTATGAGCAGACCATCGGAGGACACCATCAGACCGGTCTGGTGGGCTGTGCTTCCGTAGATGATTATCTGAACCGGGTTGTGTGTGAACACGAGGATGTGCGTCAGGATAAGCTGGAAGACCGCATTCGTCATATTTCCGTCTGCGAAGCTCAGACGGGTCCCGTTTTCCTGGCTTATAATTCTCAGAAAGAGATTGCCGCCTTGACGGAACAGGTTAAGGAAAATCAGGAGCCTTTGTATGAATTTGTCAGTCAGGACGGGGTAGCAAATCGTATCTGGAAAGTCAGTCAGGATGAGACGGTTCAGGAACTGGAGCAGGCCTTTGGAGGAATGGAGCATACTTACATTGCAGACGGTCATCATCGGGCCATGGCGGCATCCAAAGTATGTCTGCGGAAACGGGACGAAAATCCTGAATATACCGGAGAAGAACCGTTCAACTATTTTCTCTGTGTGGCATTTCCTGAAGATCAGCTTCGGATTCTGCCCTATAATCGCGTGGTGACGGATCTCAATGGCTATACGCCGGAGGAATTCCTGAAAGCCGTAGAAGAGAAATTTGATGTTGTTTCTGTAGGTTCCACGTCCTTTTATCCCAAATTCAAAGGAATTTTTGGTATGCTTCTGGACGGTAAGTGGTATCAGCTGGCAATTAAGAAAAAATGGATCAATCGGGATCCGGTAGAGGGGCTGGATGTTTCCATGCTGCAGAATTATGTTCTGTCCCCGATTCTTGGCATTGAGGATCCCCGGACCGATAAGAGAATTGATTTTGTCGGAGGAATCCGCGGTCTTCGTGAACTGGAAAAACGATGCCGGACGGATATGAGAGTGGCATTCTCTCTCTACCCTACCTCCATTCGTGAATTGTTCGCTGTGGCCGGTGAGGGCAGGCTGATGCCTCCAAAATCCACCTGGTTTGAGCCAAAGCTCAGCAGCGGACTGTTTCTACATCGTATCTGATCATAAATGGACAGGATGGAAGAACCCGGAGGCGGGAATCGGTCATATTTATAATTATTCTGCCTGACAGGTGAATGAATTATAAATATGCGTGAAAAGAAGGATGTTCAGTATAAAAAAAGATTGAAATTCCGACAGCTTTGTTATAAAGTCTAGTATATGCTATGCGAAATCAGTTCGATCACAGGTGTGCTTCATCTGTGTCGGCTGATTTGTATATTGCTTATTTCGGAGAAACTGCAGCCGAAGGGCCGTAAGACGGCCGAGGGGAGATGACTGCAGGATAGGGTTTGAGGGAGCCTTTGACCGAAGGGGCTGTATTACCGTAAGATTTGAGGGAATCATTCGGGAGGCAGTTCCCAATCATTACACTTGCCAGGCAGAAAACGAAAAGAAAGCTCTGTAAGGCAGAAGGAGAACGTATGTTTAAAGTAAATGAGAATTATGCCAAACTCCCGGGCAGCTATTTGTTCGCAACCATTAATCGCAAAGTAAAAGAATATCAGGCCGCACATCCGGAAGAGAGAATCATTCGTCTTGGAATCGGTGACGTAACGCAGCCTCTGGCTCCCGTTATTGTGGATGCCATGAAGAAAGCTGCCGATGAGATGGGACGCGCTGAGACTTTCCAGGGTTATCCTGATTATGAAGGATATGCTTTCCTGAGAGAAGCCATTGTGGCAGGAGATTATCTGGCACGTGGTGTTCAGATTGGAATCGATGAGATCTTTGTCAATGACGGTGCCAAGTGTGATTCTGCAGATCTTGGTGATATTTTCAGCCTGAAGAATAAAATTGCTGTCTGCGATCCGGTTTATCCCGTATATGTGGATTCCAACGCTTTGGTAGGACGAAGCGGAGACTGGCTGAAAGACAAAGGCTGCTGGAGCAATCTGGTTTATATGCCTTGTACAGCAGAAAACGGATTTGCACCGGAATTCCCGGAAGAGACTCCCGATGTCATCTATCTTTGCTTCCCCAATAACCCTACGGGTGCTACTGTAACAAAAGACCGCCTTCAGGAATGGGTGGATTATGCAAGAAAAGTTGGCGCTCTGATTATTTTTGATGCCGCTTACGAGGCTTATATCAGTGAAGAGAATGTTCCTCATTCCATTTATGAGTGCGAAGGAGCAAAAGAGTGTGCCATTGAAATGAGAAGCTTTTCTAAAAATGCCGGATTTACAGGTGTTCGTCTTGGCTTCACTGTAGTTCCCAGGGATCTGAAGCTGGATGGCGTATCTCTGAATCAGATCTGGCTGAAGCATCAGGAAATCAAGTTCAATGGTGTATCCTATGTGGTTCAGAAAGCCGGTGCAGCTGTTTATACGCCGGAAGGAAGAGCACAGACCCAGGCACAGGTAAATTACTATATGAATAATGCGAAAGTAATTCGTCAGGGACTGAGTGATGCCGGATATACCGTTTCCGGTGGTGTCAATGCTCCTTACATCTGGCTGAAAACTCCGGAAGGAATGACTTCCTGGGACTTCTTCGACAAATTGCTGGAGACTGCCCATGTAGTAGGAACTCCTGGATCCGGATTCGGCCCTCACGGCGAAGGCTATCTGCGTCTCACTGCTTTTGGCAGCTACGAGAATACGGTAGAAGCAATCGAGAGAATCAAGAATATGTAATGGCATGATGGACGGTTTTCGACTTGCTAAAAGAGTTCCGATAGCAGAAATCGCTGTGCTTTATAAATAAAAATTAAAAAAAACTAAATAAAAATAAAAAAAGTGTTGTACAAACGAGTAGTCCCTTTTATAATAGAAGGGCAGATCTCACCTGATCTGTAAAAATATAATAATCTGGAGAGGCTTCTCTTTTATAAGAAGAAGAGCCGAAGGTGTAAGGCATGGACGAGCAGGCAGTGCAGTTTGCTGCATGTGTCGAAGATGCTGATCTCTCAGGCAAAAGGACAGAAAGATGAGTATTTTTTCAACAGTCAATGAATGGATCGAGAAACTTGATGGATTAGTTTGGGGCGTTCCCTTGATCGTATTGATTTTGGGCTGCGGTATTTTCCTGACAATCCGGCTTCGTCTCCTGCAGGTGTTTCATCTGAAGAAAGCCTTGAAGTTCATGTTTATGAATGAAGAAGAAGGCGAAGGTGAAGTGTCCAGTTTCGGTGCTCTTTGTACAGCACTTTCTGCTACCATCGGTACCGGCAACATTGTTGGTGTTGCCACGGCGGTTGGCGTGCTGGCCGGCGGACCGGGTGCACTGTTCTGGATGGTTGTAGCTGCCTTCTTTGGTATGGCTACTAAGTATGCGGAAGGCTTTTTGGCGGTTCGTTATCGAAAGATCGACAGCGAAGGCCATGTTTTGGGAGGACCTTTCTACTATATTGAAAATGGTATGGGTTCTCAATGGAAGTGGCTGGCCAAGTTCTTTGCTTTCTTTGGTGCAGCAGCCGGCCTTCTTGGCATCGGTACTTTTACTCAGATCAACGGTATCACCAATGCGGTGCGCAACTTCTTTGACCCGGATAAGATCAGCACCGTATCCATTTTCGGAATGGATTACTCCATTTTTGTGGTAATTGCCGGATTGATTGTAACCTTCTTTGTTGCACTTTCCGTATTGGGCGGATTGAAGAGAATTGCTACCGTAACCCAGGTTATCGTTCCTTTTATGGCAGTTCTTTATATTGCAGCTGCTTTGCTGCTGATTCTCTGCAACATTACAAAGCTGCCCGCATCTATTGTTGAGATTGTTACTTCCGCCTTTGGTGCGAGAGCTGTGGCCGGCGGTGCTTTGGGAAGTATCCTGATCTCCATGAGAAATGGTATTGCCAGAGGTATTTTCTCCAATGAAGCGGGTCTTGGTTCTGCTCCTATTGCAGCAGCAGCAGCTAAGACGAAGGATCCGGTACGTCAGGGACTGGTAACCATGACTGGTACCTTCATCGATACGATTGTGATTTGTACCATGACGGGTCTCAGCATTGTTATGACCGGTGCATGGAATGTCACTCATATGGTGGACGGAGTGGAGGTTCCTTTGAAGGGTGTGGAAGTTACTACCTACGCTTTCCAGGTAGGTCTTCCTTTACCGGTGAAAGTAAGTGCTGCTATCCTGATGCTCTGTCTTATCTTCTTTGCATTTACCACCATTCTGGGATGGGATTATTACGGAGAAAGATGCTGTGAATATCTTGTTGGAAACAATGGTATTGCTGTAAAGATTTACCGTTATCTGTTTATTCTGGCAGTTTTGATCGGACCTTACATGACGGTGGAAGCAGTATGGAATATCGCAGATATTTTCAATGGATTAATGGCATTCCCGAACCTGATTGCTTTGCTGGTTCTCAGTGGTGTTGTGGCAAAAGAGACGAACAGCCATATCGGGGAGCTTCGATGATTTTGTGAAGAATGATGTTATGTGAAGAATGACTTTGCAGAGGAAAAGAAGCGAAAGAATCAGGTAAGCAACGTATCAAACGTATATTAATGGTACATAATAAGCCTGCTGATCGAGGAAGAGGATTCCGGATCGGCAGGCTTCATTGATTCTCGTCCCTGATAATGAAATATTATTGTTTCCATGGTGATGGATGACTGATCTAACAATGAAGTCAGGCAGACACACGGCTCAATCCTGCATATTGGGGATAGAAATATGATGGAACCGGTCAGGAAAACCCATCTGGGGGGTTCCAACTTGGGTCAATCGATGATATAATACATACCAAATGAAAAAGTGAAGGAGGCTGTTAATATGCACGACGGACATGACGTACATTCCGCACATCATCACCATCACCATGATTTGGATGTTTCTTCCTCGACGAAAGAAGAGGCTGTAGCTCTTTTGGGATATATGGTTGCCCATAATGAACACCATGCAGAAGAGTTGACCGAACTGGCAGAAACCATGCGTAAATTGGAGATGTTCCAGGTTGCTGAAGAGATTGAAGGAAGTGTTGAGAATTTCAAAGAAGGAAATCTGAAACTTCGTGCAGCATTTGCACTGCTGAAAGGCTGATAGAATGAAGACATCTGAGACAGCAGAATCCCACTCCGGAAGGAGATGGATTCTTTTGCCTTGGGTTCATATATATCCGACAGGATGATTTATTGAAAGAACAGGAGGCGATCATAATGTGTCTTGCTGCAGCGTACAAGAATACGCAGGATCCGGAGAATCTGGTATGCCGTTTTGTCAGCAACATCGGTTTTCGTGACCAGAAAGTTGTTTTGACTGATATTCTGGGAGAGGAAATCCTGGTAGACGGTGAACTGAGTACAGTGGATCTGGTAAAGAATATTGTTGTGATCAAGTGTGCATAACTCCCTGTAAGGACGAGTATGCAGACAGAAGTTGAAAAACATACATCATTATGAAGAAGGGGTACACTTTGTAGGTGTACCTCTTTTTTGCTGCTGAATATCTGAAAGAAACGTGACACGGCACATTTTACAGCCGGGCGAAACGCTTTGTTCTTTTCAAAAAAAGGGGCAGTGTTCAAAAAAAACAAGAAAACGCAGGAAGAGACTATGACGAAAGTCCTACGCTGACAAAATGTATGAAAAGACGATTGAATTCATCAGCCAACGTCTTTTTTGTTGATAAAGAGATATGGAAATGGTATTATAAAGAAGTGAAGAAATGCCCGGGAGGGGGATAAGAATGAAAACCTATGAATTAGTTCGGGAAATCTTCAATCAATGCGCCAACAACCAGATGCGGGACGTCTTTTTTGAAGAAATCGAGACGGAAAATACAGATGATTATGTGTCTGATTTTCTGAAGGAAAAAGAGGCAGAAGTTGAGAAAAGTGTTGGATCAGACGGCACCATATATTATGATGTGAATGTTGCCGGAGTTCGTCAGCGTTTTACTTTTACAGAAGTGTAAAAGATTTGATGCGGTGATCTTTCAAGTGTTTGTCGAGATGCTTTCTTGACTTTACCGAACGAAAAAGGTATGATTTAATATAATGCATCTGTCGTATTTTTATGCCGGATGTCACGATATAATGGACAAGGAGGAACAGCCATGGCATATACCATAGCGGTTGCCGGTAAGGGCGGCGTTGGTAAGACGACGACCTGCGGCTTTCTGATTGATTATCTTTGCAAAAGAAAACAGGGACCGATTTTGGCTGTGGATGCGGATGCCAATTCCAATCTGAATGAGGTATTGGGGGTAGAAGTGGACATGACTCTGGGAGAAATCCGGGAGGAAGTGGCGAGAGCGGAGATTTCTTCCGCCAATCCGATTCCGCCCACCATGTCAAAGCAGGACTATATGGAGTACAAGATCAATTCCGCATTAATCGAGGAAGATGATTATGACATGCTGGTCATGGGGCGTACCCAGGGCTCCGGATGCTATTGTTTTGTAAATGGTCTGCTTCAGCATGAACTGCAGCGTCTGGTAGGTAATTACCAGTATATGGTTGTGGACAACGAAGCAGGAATGGAGCATATCAGCCGGGGGATTCTTCCTAAGGTAGATATGATTATTCTGGTCAGTGACTGTTCCCGCCGTGGAATTCAGGCAGTTGGAAGAATTGCCAAGCTGGTGCATGAGGTTCAGATGGACGTGAAGAACGTCAAATTGATTGTGAATCGGGCACCGGGCGGGGAACTGAATGAAGGTGTTATGGAAGAAATTCAAAAGCAGGAACTGGATTTGCTGGGAGTTCTGCCCCAGGATGAGCTGGTATATGAGTATGACTGTGCCGGCAAGCCTACCGTTCAGATTCCTGAGGATGCACCGGTAAGAAAGAAACTGATTGAATTGCTGGACTCCCTGGATTTTTAATGGGAGTATAGATGAAAGGCTCTGATATATCAGAGCATACATAATGAAATGGACGGAACAACAGAACTGTGAAGGCAGTCGATGGATTCATGATTGTTTTGAAAGACCCCGTGTCTGAAATCAGATGAAGAGTACTGAAGGAGACAGGGATTTTATAGCAACAAGAAAATGAGAAAACATAGGAGGACATATGGAAGAATATAAGCTGACAACACTTGAAGAAATGGAAGCGGAAACAGCGAGACTTCTGGAAACCGGTAAACTGGTGGGTGCTGACTCCTGGCAGCAGAGAGTAAAGAATCAGACTCCCCACTGTAAATTTGGTGAAGAAGGTACTTGCTGCCGTATCTGCAGCATGGGACCCTGCCGTATTACCCCGAAGGCACCGAGAGGAATCTGCGGATGTGACGTACATGGTATTGTAGGTCGTAACTATCTGAGATTCACTGCCGGTGGTGCTGCTACTCACTCCGATCACGGACGTGAAAACTGCCATACCCTGTACCTGGCAAAAGAAGACGGCAATTATAAGGTAAAAGATCCTCAGAAGCTGCTGGCTATCGCTGCAGAGTGGGATATTCCTACCGAAGGAAGAGATATCTATGATGTAGCCCATGAAGTAGCGGAAGTTGGTCTGATGGAGTATGGTAAGCCTTTCGGAACTCAGAGATTCCTGAAGAGAGCTCCGGAAAAGACCCAGCAGATCTGGGAAAGAGAAGAGATTGCTCCCCGTGCAATCGACAGAGAAGTATCCTGTGCCATGCATATGACTCACATGGGATGTTCTTCCAAACCGGAAGCACTGGTTC
>JAQXIM010000009.1 GCA_029007785.1 Clostridiales bacterium
CTGAAGACAGACCAGTATGAGGAATGGCATCAGCGTCATCAGGAAATGGGATGTATTGAATTTGAAAATCCGTCAATGGGAATTTATTTCATCACCGATCCCGATGGATACTGGATTGAGATTGTTCCGGTACGATAGGATCTTTCATTGAGATTCCGTGCGTCTTTGCATCTATGATGCAGAGACGCATTTTTTATGCGATAGGAAACTCCGTTCCTATTGCATAAAACCCTCCTAAAAGAAAGAAAAAAGAGGAATGTGCTCTTGTCAAACACTATGTTTTGGAGTAAAGTGTTTAATGGTGTAGTACTTTTTGATATAAAAGAGGAAGGAGACGTAAAATGATTTCAGAAAAAATGAAACCGCTAGTAAACAATAACTCGGCGATCCGGGCAATGTTTGAAGAAGGAAATCAGCTTCGTGAAAAATATGGGGCAGAGAATGTTTTTGATTTTAGTCTGGGAAATCCCAATGTTCCTGCTCCGGCAGAAGTAAAAACTGCTGTTTTGGAAATATTGGAACAGGAGGATCCCGTTTTTGTCCATGGATATATGAGCAATGCAGGTTATCCCCAGGTGCGTCGGGCCGTTGCCGAGTCACTGAATCGTCGTTTTGATACGAATTTTCATGAGAATAATATTGTCATGACGGTAGGAGCTGCCAGCGGATTAAATGTAGCTCTGAAAACGATCCTGAATCCCGGAGAAGAAGTGATTGTATTTGCTCCCTATTTCCTGGAGTATGGAGCTTATGTAAATAACTTTGATGGAAAATTGGTCGTTGTTTCTCCTGATACGGAGACATTCCAGCCGAACCTGGAAGAATTCGAGGAGAAAATCAGTGATAAGACAAGAGCTGTCATTATCAATACACCTCATAACCCCACAGGTGTAGTTTATTCAGAGGAAACCATCATACGTCTGGCAGAAATTCTGAATCGTAAACAGGAAGAATTCCAGAGAGAAATTTTCCTGATTTCTGATGAGCCTTATCGTGAACTTGCGTATGACGGCGTTTTTGTTCCTTATATAACCAAGTATTATAAGAATACTATTGTGGGCTATTCTTTCAGTAAATCGCTGTCTCTTCCGGGAGAACGAATTGGCTATCTTGTGATCCCCGATGAGCTGGAAGATTCGGAAAACGTGATTACAGCTGCCGGTATTGCTACCCGTGTCAGCGGTGCGGTAAATGCACCTTCACTTATGCAGTTGGTTATTGAAAAGTGTATTGATGCCAAATGTGATGTAGAGTATTATGATCGGAACCGAAATGCCCTGTATGAGGGGCTGACAGAGTTGGGCTTCACTTGTGTTAAGCCTCAGGGAGCTTTTTATCTCTTTGTAAAATCTCCCATTGAAGACGATGCGGAATTCTGCAGCAAAGCCAAAGAGTTCAATATTCTTCCGGTTCCCGGCAAGTCTTTCGCTTGTCCCGGATATGTGCGTCTGGCTTACTGTGTGTCCTATGAGACCATTGTGAATTCCATGCCGGCCTTTGCGAAGTTAGCAGAGTTTTATGGGCTGAAGCAGTAAAGGAGTTATTATTTATTATGAAACAAAAATCAGCAGCTGGGATTGCATATGTTACCCTGATCATGACCTTTTTCAGCTGGGGCAGTGCTTATGTGTCTAATGGCTATGCACTCCGCTATATGGCATCGACTCAACTGGCGTTTCTTCGTTTCGTTGTGGCAGCTGTCGTATTAGGAGGAATTATCTGGTATCGGAAGACACCGGTTCTGTTTGACAGAGATGAAGCCGGAAACAAGAAGTTTCTCCTGGAAAAAGGTGACTGGAAGTATTTTGCGGTAAACAGTTTCTTTGGGTCATTTATTTGCATTCTCTGTATTTTGCTGAGTGTGGAATACTCGGGGGCTTCCATGGCCTCTTTGATTAATGCTTTAAATCCTGTAGTTATTACGATTTTTGCGGTCTTGTTCCTGAAAGAGCGCATTACGCTGCGTAAGGTAATTTGTCTGGCCGTAGCTCTTATAGGCGTATGGATAGTGTCCAGTGCCGATACCAGCGGTGCTCAGATGCTGGGAATTCTGTTCGGTTTTCTTTCCATTATCAGTTGGGCCTGGGCTTCCATTTATATGAGAAAGCTGACACAGAAATACGATCCTCTGGTGGTGACTTTCCTTGCCATTATGGGAAGCCTGCCCTTTCACTTTATTTCGGCCCTGGTGGTGACCCTGAATCAGGGATTGCCGGTGATCCAGCCGGATTCTCTGGCAGCAGTATTTTATTCCGGAATTATGGGAACAGCCGTCCCCCAGTTCTTATGGAGTTTTTCTCTTTCCCGTCTGGAAGCCAGTACCTGTTCGATGTTTTACGGATTGCAGCCGGTATTCTCTGCTCTTTTGGGTGTTCCGCTTCTGGGAGAACAACTGGGTACCAGCTTCTTTGTTGGGGGACTGGTAATTATTGCTGCAATCATTATCAGTTGTACCGGCGGAAAGAAAACAGGTACATCCGGTACATAAGCAGGAAAACGGCTGCCTGCTGCAGGATGTGGGAAAACGATAACTTTTTGTTTGAATGATCCTTAGAAGGGAGATACTATGGATTGGATAATTAATTGGTGGCAGATTATTCAGCCGACGATTGTGAGTAAAGGACTGCAGCTGATTGTTGCTGTCATTATTTTCTTCATTGGCCGGAAAGTAATCAATCTCTGCCTGAAGCTTCTCCAGCGATTGATGGAGAAGAGCAACTGGGAAGCAACCGTATGCAGTTTCGCCTATCATGTATTCAAAGCAGTACTTTACATTGTTCTGGCTTTGATTTTGTTGGAATGCATAGGTTATGAGATGACTTCTCTGGCCGCTCTGCTGGCTTCCGCCGGTGTTGCTGTTGGTCTTGCTCTCCAGGGAAGCCTCAGCAATCTGGCTGGCGGTATTCTGATTCTGTTGATGAAGCCTTTTCAGATCGGTGATTATATCAGTGCAGGAGCTTATGCAGGAACGGTACGGGAAATCGGTCTTGTCTATACGGTTCTGGTTACTGTGGATGGAAAAACCATTGTAGTGCCTAATGGAACTCTTTCTGCCAATACCGTCGAAAATTTCAGCACCCAGGAACATAGAAGAGTGGATGTCCGGGTAGGTATTTCATATAGTGCTGATCTGAAAAAAGCAAAAGAAGTATTTCGTAAGGAAGCGGAAGCCGTTCCTCAGCGCCTGAAGGAGGAGCCTTTGGATGTTTTTGTCAGCGAACTGGCAGACAGTGCCGTCATTCTGGAGGGCCGTGTGTGGGTAAGCAATGCGGATTATTTCCCTGTACTCTGGGCTTTGACAGAAAATATCAAGCTGGCCTTTGATCGGGAAGGCATTGAAATTCCCTTTTCTCAGGTGGATGTGCACCTGGTTTCGAAAGAACAGGAAATCATCGAAAAATAAACAAAAGGGGCAGGATATTTTGTCCCTTCACATTAAGGAGTATGTATTAAATGATACGAGAAGATATTCGAAATATTGCCATTATCGCCCATGTAGATCATGGCAAAACAACTCTGGTAGATGAATTGCTGAAGCAGAGTGGTGTATTCCGTGCCAATCAGGACGTGGTGGAACGTGTCATGGATTCCAATGACATTGAGAGAGAACGTGGAATTACCATTCTTTCCAAGAATACAGCCGTTTTTTATAAAGATACCAAGATTAATATTATCGATACCCCCGGCCATGCAGATTTCGGCGGTGAAGTAGAGCGTGTCCTGAAGATGGTAAATGGTGTTGTTCTGGTTGTAGATGCTTTTGAAGGACCCATGCCCCAGACACGTTTTGTATTGCAGAAAGCACTGTCTCTGGACCTTTCTGTAGTTGTCTGCATCAACAAGGTAGACCGTGATGGTGCAAGACCGGCTGAAGTTGTGGACGAGGTTCTGGAACTGCTGCTGGATCTGGATGCCAATGATAAGCAGCTGGATTGTCCTTTTGTGTTTGCTTCTGCTAAAGCGGGATGGGCCGCAAAAGAACTGGATGATCCCCGGGAAAATATGATGCCTCTTTTTGAAACGATTCTGGAAGCCATTCCTGCCCCGGAAGGTGATCCGGATGCACCTACTCAGGTACTCATTTCCACCATTGATTATAATGAATATGTTGGAAGAATCGGCGTTGGTAAGGTAGATAACGGTTCTCTGAAAGTAAATCAGGATGTTGTTCTGGTAAACCATCATGATTCGGAGAAAAAGCAGCGTGTCCGCATCAGTAAGCTGTATGAATTTGATGGACTGAATAAAGTAGATGTGAAGGAAGCAAACATTGGCGCCATTGTAGCGATTTCCGGTATTCCGGATATCCGTATCGGAGATACGATCTGCTCACCGGAAAACCCGGATCCTATTCCTTTCCAGAAAATTTCGGAACCGACCCTGTCCATGAATCTGATGGTAAATGACAGTCCTTTTGCCGGTCAGGAAGGAAAGTATATTACATCCCGTCATCTGAGAGACCGTTTGTTCCGGGAACTGAATACGGATGTCAGTCTCCGTGTGGAAGAAACGGACAGCCCGGACTGCTTCAAAGTATCCGGAAGAGGTGAACTTCATCTGTCCGTTTTGATTGAAAATATGCGTAGGGAAGGTTATGAATTTGCTGTCAGCAAGGCAGAGGTTATTTATAAGACTGACGGAAGCGGTAAACCGCTGGAACCCATGGAGATGGTTTATGTGGATGTACCCGAAGAGTTCTCCGGTGCTGTTATTGAAAAGCTCAGTGCCAGAAAGGGTGAACTGCAGAATATGACTCCCTCCAATGGCGGTACCATTCGTCTGGAATTCTCCATTCCTTCCCGTGGTCTGATCGGTTACCGGGACGAGTTCCTTACAGATACCAAGGGAAATGGGGTAATGAACCAGCTGTTTGATGGTTATGCTCCTTACAAGGGCGATATTCAGTATCGTTCCCAGGGATCTCTGATCTCTTTTGAAACGGGCGAAGCTGTTGCCTATGGTCTCTTCAATGCCCAGGACAGAGGTCTGCTTTTTGTAAAACCCGGTGATAAGGTTTATTCCGGTATGGTTGTAGGTCAGAATGGAAAAACAGATGACATTGAAGTCAATGTCTGCAAAACCAAGCATCTGACCAATACCCGTTCTTCGGGAGCAGATGAAGCACTGAAACTGATTCCTCCGAAGGTTATGAGTCTGGAACAGTGCATGGAGTTTATTGATACGGACGAGCTTCTGGAGGTTACTCCGGAAAATCTGCGGATTCGTAAAAGAATTCTCGATCCTACAAAGAGAAAGAGAGAAATGATTCGCAGAAAGAATCAGTAAATTTCCTGGATAAAGGATCAAATAAAACACCAGACAAAACGGCATGACTTTGGTCATGCCGTTTTGTCAAGAAAGGGGAAGTATGGTTCTGATCGGTTTAGCATTAGCGGTGTGGACTGCCTGGCGGCTGAGAAATCTTAAGCCTGGCAGTTATCGCCGAATTCTTATCATTCTCGGTTTCGCTTTTTTCTTTTCTGAGATATGGAAGCAGTGGTATTTGACCTTTCGGCTTTACGATGGAAACTATAATGTCTGGTATTTTCCTTTCCAGCTTTGTTCCCTTCCCATGTATTTATGCCCGCTGTTGTTGATTCCTTCGGAGAAATTTCGCCGGAAGGTGGAAGTTTTCCTTATGGATTTTACTTTGCTGGGTGGCTTGGCCGTCTTTGCATACCAGGAGGGAATGCATTATCCGAGGATGATTCTGACAATTCACTCCTATACCTGGCATTTCCTTCTGGTGTTTATCGGATGTCTGGCAGGTTTCCACTATCGAACAGAAAAGAAGGAGAAAAAGTGGAAAACTTTCCTGGATATGATGCCTTTGTGGATCATTTCTGTTCTTATTGCTACGGTTCTTAATATTTGTCTCTGGCGCTATGGGGAGCTCAGTATGTTCTATATCTCTCCTTTTGAACAGTCGACTCAGATTGTATTTCACGATATTGCTGTGAAATGGGGCATTGCAGCAGGAAATCTGTCTTATCTGGCAGCCATGGTTCTGGGAGCCATGATTCTTCACCGGTTCTGGAACAGAAAATGAAAAGGGGGAATAAAACAAAAACTTAAGAACAATGGTATAATATATAACATAAGAAAAAGAAAGCGATGGATTTTCCGATCAGGAGAAGGGGGAAAAGTTTGTGGGTCGAAAGAAACAGCGAGATAAGACGAAAAAACGGCCGCGTCGCAGGAGTGTTCTTGGAACAATGATCTGGGGGCAGATTTTGTTGATTTGCGGATCCTTTTTAGTTGTGTACGTGATTTTTAATCGATTCAGCGTCCGGGAATATAGTGACAGCAGCTGTTATTATAATCAGATTTCCATGGATATGAAGGAAAATATGCTGGAAGAAAGACTGGGAGAGAAATGGAATCGGATGAGGGAGTGCTTTCAGGATCCGGATATCAATACTTTGGTGGCATCCGGAAGCCGCTATGGCAGAGAGGAGATGACAGCCGCCGTTTTATCTTTTCAGAGATGGCTGGAGGAACAGTCTGGCCTTATGTCGTCCCGGATTCTGATTCGAGACAGTGGATTGATGATGAGATCCGATGGCTCCGTCACACGATGGGATGAGGATGAAGAACAAAAAGAAGTGGCAGAGTTTCTTCTTAAGGGTGATCCGGTACCACCTATTATCACGGAAGACGTTATTTGTCTTTATGTTAATTTTCCGGAGGAACATCCGCTTGCTGTTATAGAAGCGGTGGTTTCCAAGGAGTGGATGAAACAGGAACTGGAACAGGTAAAAAGCCTGAAATCTTCCTGGCCGTCTTCCTGGTATGATGAGAAGGGAGTGTCGGTTTTCTCGGATGGTCCGCTGTATACAGCGGATACCATTTTGGTGAAAGAAAAGGAGACTTCTGATTATCCTCTGTATCATATGAAAGATGCCAAAAACCAGTTGATCATGAGACAGAGATCAGAGTCGACAGGATGGTACCTTGTATCCTATTCGGAGAGAAGCACAATTCTTCCTGGTTTTGCCAGAATCTTTCAGACGGTTTTGCCGTGTCTGATTCTCCTTTTTATATTCATTAATGTGGTATGTCTGACCCTGATTCATAAGATTTATCCTCCGTTGAATCAGATTGTGAAAGGCCTGGAAGATAAATATCCCACTGACCACGAAGATAGCTTGTCCGGCAATGAGTTGGACATGATTCATGGGGCTTTGGAGGAAAATGCCAAGGAGACAAGAGAACTTCGGCAGCTGGTAGAAACAGCATCTTCTTCCATTCTTCAGGATCAATTGAAATGTATTGTTTTGGGAAAGAGTACGGATAAACGAATGGATTCGGATACGGTGAAAAAACTCCAATATCGTTTTCTGGGAAATGATTATTTTCAACTGATTTTGTTCCGCTGCCAAATGCGGGAAGGAAAAAACAGTACGGTTTTGGAAGAGGAAATGTCCGTATTTGAGACAAGACAGCGGCTGAAAGCCTTTTGGGAGGAACGATGTCAGGCAGAATTGTTGGTATTTGATAATCGAGTCCAAGGTCTGGTTTTGGGCTATGGCGGAGATGTCCCTGCAGCTCAAATTCGCCGGAATCTGACACAGATGGAAACCTGGCTGCAATCCTGGAATGAGAAGCAGTCTTTCTGTGTGATATGGGGAAACAGTGAGATTTGTGCCGGCTGGGAAGCTTTGAATGGTGCGTACCATTCTGCAGAAAGAGTGTTGAATCGAAATTATTACTATTGGTCAGAGAATCGGAATCGTGAAAAGGCAGACAATTCTGCCGTGCACTTATACCGGGTTCAGTTTTGCCAATATATGGAACATCTTATCGGCGGGGAACCTGGTGCTGTGGAAGAACTGCAGGGGCTGCAAAAAGAAATCATCCGTCGGAGTGAAGAGGAACAACAGGAATGCTATCGTACCATATATGATTGTGCGGTGGAACGGATGGTTCAGCTGCAGTTGGACATTAGTCATTTTCAGGAATGGAAAAACTGGAAGAATAGCCAGACCGGGGATGCCGTGATAGAAAGCTTGTTTGAACAGGTAATTCACGAATTGTCCGGTTCAGGATACCGGGAGCAGTATCGCTATGTGGAGGGAGCGAAGCGGTATGTGCAGACCCATTTCTCCAACAGCATGCTGTCTCTGGATATCGTTAGTGAACATTTGGGAATCAGCAGTTCATATCTTTCCACCTTATTTACTCGTTTTTTAAACATGGGCTTTGTAGAATATCTGAATCGCTGTCGGCTGGAACGGGCAGCAAAATTACTGGAGTATACAGAGATTTCGATCTCGGAAATTGGGCTTCAGAGTGGATTCAACTCTTTGCAGAATTTTGGACGTGTCTTTCGAAAATATTATGGCATATCGCCCAGTGCTTTTCGAAAACAATGTCAGGACAAGGATAAAGATACGAGGGAGTGAGATGGATGGGAGAGGACTGCAAGAAAAGAAGAACATATTTTCTGTTGACGATTTTAATGGGGGCTCTTATTCTGGCGGGATGCAGCAGTCAAGGTCAAATAAAAGAAACAGAATTTCTTTTTCGTCAGACGGAGACAGAAGATCATATCACAGAAACTCCGGAACTTGTGATTTATCTTACCCATTCTGAAAGTGAGGATAGTTTTACGAATTGGGCTGCTCAGGAATTGAAAAAACAGCTGGAGAGTCTATCTCAAGGGCAAATGATATTAGAAATTTATGCGGATGATACGCTGGGATCTGTGAAAGAAGCCGATTATATGCTGAAGGAAAATCAGGTACAGATGCGTATTGGTTCTGGGCCAAGCCGATCCATGTTTTATTTGACGTATCCTCTTTTGACTGGAATGGAAATATCAGAATTGATGGATGCCTGGATGGGAGGACAGCTGGATGAACTGTTTGCCTGGGAGGGTAAGCAGAATGGAACGCGGATTATTGGTGTACTGCCGCCGGAGTATCGGGTACTGACGAGCAATCAAGCAGTTCATACTCTGGAGGAATTGGAAACCCTTCGTGTTCGTACAGCAGGGCATTCGGTAACGTCAACATACTGGGAATGTCAGGGTGCTGTTTTAGTAGAGATGCCCTTGACGGAAGTTTATCTGGCTATGCAGCAGGGGATAGTCGATGCCAATGCAGACGGAACGATTCGTTCTATGATCAGTAATCGATTTTATCTTCAGCAAAATTACGTAATAGAAACGAAGCATCAGATTTACCTGGAACCTTTGTATGTCAGTGAGAGTTTCTATCAGAAATTAACAGAGGAACAACGTACCATGTTGGAAAATGCTGTGACGGCCATGGAGGATGCCTGCCGGGAACGCCAGACAGAAATTGATGAGGAAAATCGAAAATTTCTGGAAGAGCAGGGAATTCAATTTTTGTCTTTGCCTGAAGAAGAGCGAGAGAAAATGGAGGATTTGGCATATGATGATATGAATCGTGTCATGGAAGAGTTATTGGGAGAAGAATTATTTGAAAAGCTGCGGCTGATTTTTCTTCATTCTCATGATCGTTAAACATATTTTTTGATTTAAACGTTTTTTTCACTGGAAATGTGGAATGGTTTATAGGGAAAGGGAAGTTTATTGATTCTCTTTCCCTTTTTTGTTACGCTCCAGCTATCCATTTGAAGGGATGTGCTGTCAAGAGGCCGAAACTGCAGGGACAGGCAGTCATCTTTTTCATAGGAGAAGAAAAAATGAAAGGAATGGATTTAAATATGAGGAAAAGATTTTCTCATTGGCTGTTGGTTACGATGGCCGCTCTTGTAGTTTTATGCTGCCAGGCTGTGACAGCGTTGGCTGCTGATTCACCGGTAAAGTCGATTACGGTAATCAACGATATGGCTCTTTATGGAGAGCAAATGGCAGCAGTTGCCATTGAGTATGATAAAGAAATTGATTTGGATAGTCTGACGATGGACACTTATGATGTACAGGCTCTGGTTGTTGATACAGACGGAGAAGTGGCATCGGCACCGGTAAAATGTGTTTATACAAATAACTGTGCGGAAATGGATCCTACTCTTGTGGGACAGGAAGGCAAATTTGTCATTGTGGAATTCCATCTCAATCGTGTAGAGAATAAGGTAGGAAGAAAAATTAGTACTTATTTTTATGATGAAGAAGGCGAACGAAAATCGGTTGGATATTGGTATGTACCGCTGGATTCCCTGCTCTGTACTGTGACTCAGAAAGCCGATATTCAGGCGATAGACGGTACGGTTTACGAAGCTTCTCAGGAAGCTATGAAGGCTACCGATGAGATTAATCTGAAAATCGATGAATTTCAGTCGTTGATTCTGAACAGTGAAGCAGACGGTACGGATCTTCATATTTTGTATCATTTGCCTGAAAATTATGACCCGACTAGAAAATACCCCATGATCATTCAGACGGTAGGAGGAGGCACTTCTTACTGGGAAAAGGGCGGATCCAATAACTATGGTGCAAGTATTGCTTTTGATAATTCTGCAACAGCCTGGCTGAATGCTAAAGAAGATATCATTATTGCGTCTGTACATACCAGGTTTGATTTGTTTAATGGAACTCCTCCCATTGAACTGATCCAGGCTACCAAATATTTTAAAGAAAACTTTGCAGTCGATTCGGATCGGGTATACATGACAGGAAACTCTTTCGGTACAATCATGGTTAACCGTACACTCCGTATGGAACCGGATTTATATGCCGGTGCTATCCTCTGCAACGGTAATTTGGGCTTGGGCGAAATTCCCGGACCGGGAAGCAGTCTGGATACCGATCCGGAAGCGATTGCAGAGGCTCTGGCCGATTCGGTTATTTCTCAAAAGATTGGTTTGTGGTTCTGTACAGGACGAAACGATCCCACAGCAAAATCTCCGGAAAGTATCGTTCCCTATGAAGCCTTAAAGAGTGTTTATGCAAAGCAGGGAATGAGTGAAGAAGAAATTGATCAGATCCTTCGGATCAGCATATTTGAGAATGCTCAGATGAATGCAATTGGTATCACCAACTATCATCAGGCAACCCGTTATTCTTATTACACTCAGCCGGATGAAATGATTGCCTGGATGCTGAAGCAGAACAAAGCTGACCATAGAAAATTGAAAGATCAGAGTATTTCCGTGGATAGTACAAAGATTACCAAGACCTATGGAGACAAGGCATTTTATCTGAAGGCTGCTTCCGATGCGAAAAATGCGGTGCTGACCTACACCTCCAGCGACGAGAAGGTTGTTACGGTTTCTGCTAAGGGAAAAGTATCCATCAAAGGCTGCGGTGTTGCCAAGATCAAAATATGCGCAGAAGCGGAAGGATATCAGACAGCGAAGAAGACGGTAAAAATTACTGTTCTGCCGGCTCAGATGAAAGCTCCTGTCCTGAAAGCAGAAGGAAATGGAAAGATAACGGTAAGCTGGAAAAAGAACAGCTGTGCAGATCGTTATGAAATTCAGTATTCAACCAACAAGAATTTCAATGACAAGACTGCCGTTACCATTCTCGTAAAAGATCCGAAGACAACTTCCAAGACCGTGAAATCTTTGAAGGCTAAAAAAACGTATTATGTTAGAATTCGTGCAGTAGCCAATTCAGATGGCGGTAAAGTAGAAGGAAAATGGAGTTCTGCGGCAAGCTGCAAAGTAAAGTAAAAAACATATAAAAAGAAGTAAGGCGTTCCCAAGGGAACGCCTTACTGTGCTATATGAAATGTTTCGAATAGAAACAAGTATCCGTTGAACGAATATATGGATAATTCCGTTCTATAGAAATCTTATTTCTGGTTTGCTTTTTCTCTTTCCAGTTTCTTCATGGCACGAACCTTCAGAGGAAGTCCGAACAGAGTGATGAAACCGTCAGCATCGTGGTGATCATACATATCACCGGTGGTAAAGGATGCCAGAGACTCGCTGTACAGGGAGTAGGGAGAAGTGGTTCCTGCTTTGATGATGTTTCCTTTGTAGAGTTTAAATTTAACTTCACCGGTTACATCCTGCTGAGTGGATTCTACGAAAGCCTGAATGGCTTCGCGGAGAGGGGTGAACCATTTTCCTTCATATACAACCTGAGCCAGCTTGTTGCCCATGTCTTTTTTCACTTCAGCGGTGGCACGGTCGAGAACCAGTTCTTCCAGCTGCTGATGAGCTTCCATCAGGATGGTTCCGCCGGGAGTTTCGTATACGCCGCGGGATTTCATGCCAACAACACGGTTCTCTACGATATCAACAATACCGATACCGTGTTTTCCGCCCAGGATATTGAGCTCCTTGATGATATCGGAAACCTTCATCTCTTTTCCGTTTACCGATTTGGGAACACCGTGTTCAAAGGTCATGGTTACGTATTCCGGTTCATCGGGAGCTTTCTCAGGAGTATTGCCCAGAACAAGCAGATGGTCATAATTGGGTTCGTTGGAAGGATCTTCCAGTTCCAGACCTTCATGGCTGATGTGCCACAGGTTTCTGTCACGGCTGTAGCTGTGAGAAGCATCAAAAGGAAGATCAATGCCATGCTTTTTGCAGTATTCAATTTCATCCTCACGGGACTGCAGGGTCCAGACATCGGTCATTCTCCAGGGAGCAATGATCTTCAGGTCGGGAGCCAGTGCTTTGATTCCCAGTTCGAAACGAATCTGGTCATTTCCTTTACCGGTTGCACCGTGGCAGATGGCTACGGCATTTTCTTTTCTTGCGATTTCTACCAGTTTTTTTGCGATTACGGGACGAGCCATGGAAGTTCCCAGCAGATATTTGTTCTCATATACAGCATTGGCCTGTACGCAGGGAACAATATAATCATCGCAGAATTCATCTACAACATTCTCTATGTATAATTTGGATGCGCCGGAAAGTTTTGCTCTCTCGTCCAGACCATCCAGCTCATTTCCCTGACCTACGTCGATGCAGCAGCAAACAACATCGTAGTCAAAGGTTTCTTTCAGCCACGGAATGATAGCGGTGGTATCCAAACCGCCGGAATACGCCAAAACAACTTTTTCTTTCATGGTATAATCCTCCTTGAGCATCAATACAGGAATCCTGGAATGATGCATTCGATTGTATAATTATTCATTTTTAACAATTTGAAAAAGGGATTTCGAATGGATAAAAAGAACCATTTTTTTCCCTGATTTGCAACTGTGCTAAAGTATACAACACTCCTAAACCTTTTGCAAGCTTTTTTGCAAAAAAACTTGCATAAAAATGTAAAACGATGTATAATGGCAAAGTCCTTTTTCAAGAACATGCATAAAGATAAAAAAAAGTGCATAAAAAAAGAGGATCGAAAGATCCGCAGGGAGGAAGTCATTATGCTTAAAGCAGGAATTATTGGTTCTACCGGTTATGCAGGAGCTGAATTGGCACGTCTGTTGTATCAGCATCCGGAGGCAGAGGTGATCTGGTGTGGATCCCGCAGCTACGTTGGAGAACGATATTCTTCTATATATCAGAATATGAATCAGATGGTGGATATGGAGTGTGAGGATGATAATATGGCTGAACTGGCCGAGAAAGCGGATGTCATTTTTACAGCAACTCCTCAGGGACTGTGTGCTTCCTTAATTAATGAAGACATTTTGTCCAAGACAAAAATCATCGATCTCAGTGCCGATTTTCGGTTGAAGGATGTTTCCGTTTATGAGAAATGGTATAAACTGGAACATAAAAGTCCTCAGTTTCTGCCGGAGGCAGTATACGGACTTTGTGAGATCAATCGGGAGGATATTCGAAATACACGCCTTCTGGCAAACCCGGGATGCTATACGACCTGCTCGATTCTGACCTTGTATCCTTTGGTCAAAGAAGGAATCATTGATCCGGGAAGTATTATCATCGATGCCAAGTCGGGTACTTCCGGCGCCGGTCGTGGTGCAAAGGTTGCAAATCTGTTCTGTGAAGTCAATGAGAGTATGAAGGCTTACGGAGTTGCTACACATCGTCACACACCGGAAATTGAGGAACAGCTATCATATGCCTGCGGTAAGGAAGTTTTGCTGAACTTTACTCCTCATCTGGTTCCCATGAACCGTGGAATCCTGGTAACGGCTTATGGAAATATGACCGGAGATTATACCTGGGAGGAAGTACATCAGGTCTATGAGAAGTACTACGGGAAAGAGTTTTTCATCCGTCTGCTGCGTCAGGGCATTTGTGCCGAAACACGCTGGGTAGAAGGAAGTAATTTTGTAGATATTGGATTTACCATCGATCCGCGAACCAAGCGTATTATCGCCATGGGCGCCATCGATAATCTGATTAAAGGAGCAGCAGGACAGGCTGTTCAGAACATGAATTTGATGTTTGGACTTCCGGAGAATATGGGTCTGGAACAGATCCCCATGTTCCCGTAAACGGAAGCATTTGTATATATGAAGGAGTGTCTATGAAAAAAATTGAAGGCGGTGTAACCGCACCAAAAGGATTTCAGGCCGGAGGCGTATTTGCAGGACTGAAAAAAGAAAAGAAAGATATGGCCATGATTTACAGTCAGGTACCCTGCCAGACAGCCGGTGTTTTTACCACCAACCGTGTCAAGGCAGCACCTGTACTTTGGGATCGCCAGGTGGTACAGAGTGGATTGACAAGCCAGGCCATCGTAATTAATAGTGGTGTAGCCAATGCCTGCACCGGAAAGCTGGGAATGCAGTACTGCGAAGAAACCGCAGAAGAGATGGAAAAGGTAATGGGAACGGCAAAGGAAAGTGTTCTCGTTTGCTCCACCGGTGTTATCGGAAATCAGCTTCCCATGGATAAGATCAAATATGGTATTTCTCTTTTGAAAGACAATCTGGGCAGCAGCAGAGAATCTGCTAAGATGGCAGCCGAGGCTATTATGACCACGGACACCGTTTCCAAGGAAGTGGCGGTAGAATATACTGTGGGCGGCAAGACGGTTACCATGGGCGGTATGTGCAAGGGCTCCGGTATGATCCATCCCAATATGTGCACTATGCTTTGCTTTATTACCACCGACTGTGCCATTTCCGGAGAAATGCTTCAGAAGGCATTGAGCAGCGATGTGGTGGATACCTTCAATATGATTTCCGTTGATGGCGATACTTCCACCAACGATACCGTTCTGGTGATGGCCAATGGTATGGCCGGATCTCCGGAGATTACAGAAGAGGGAGAAGATTACCAGGCTTTCTGTGAGGCGCTTCATGAAGTGATGGTAACTCTCAGCAAAAAGATTGCCGGAGACGGCGAAGGAGCCAGCGCTTTGTTTGAGGTGAAGGTTCTGAATGCGGCCACCAAGGAGCAGGCAAGAACTCTGGCGAAATCTATTGTTACCTCCAGCCTGACGAAAGCTGCTGTTTTCGGACACGATGCCAACTGGGGCAGAATTATCTGTGCCATGGGATATTCCGGAGCAGATTTTGATCCCGATGCAACGGATATTTATTTTGAAAGTGCCGGCGGAACGATGAAAATTGTTGAAAATGGAATGGCAACGGATTATAGTGAAGAAGAGGCTACCAGAATTCTGTCTTACCCGGAAGTAACAGCCATCGCTGACATTAAGGCAGGACAGGAGACGGCGACTGCCTGGGGTTGTGATCTGACCTATGATTATGTAAAAATCAATGCGGATTACCGCAGTTAAGGAGGACAGAGATGCAGAATGAAAATGTAAGAAAGGCAGCGGTACTGATTGAGGCACTGCCTTATATTCAGAAGTTTAACAGAAAGATTATCGTAGTAAAATACGGCGGAAGTGCTATGTTGGACGAGCAGCTGAAAAAGAACGTTATTAAGGATGTAGCTCTTCTCAAACTGGTCGGATTCAAACCCATCGTTGTTCACGGCGGCGGAAAAGATATCAGCAAATGGGTGGCAAAATCCGGTATGGAGCCCACCTTTATCAATGGTCTCCGTGTCACCGATGCAGCTACCATGGAACTGGCCGAAATGGTTCTCAATCGGGTAAATAAGAGTCTGGTTCAGCAGGTGGAAGCCCTTGGCATTCATGCCATCGGAATCAGCGGCAAAGACGGTGGAATGCTGAAAGTAACAAAGAAATATTCCGACGGAAAGGATATCGGCTTTGTGGGTGAAATTCAGGAAGTAAACACAAAGATTATCCTGGATCTTCTGGAGAAAGATTTTCTTCCGGTGATCTGCCCTATTGGTTATGATGACAATTTCGATACTTACAATATCAATGCAGATGATGCGGCCTGTGCCATTGCCTCCGCGGTTCATGCAGAGAAGCTGGCATTTCTGACGGATACGGAAGGTGTATACCGGGATTTCCAGGACAAGGATTCTCTGATCCGCAGAATGACCATTCCCGAAGCAGAGGAATTCATCCAGAGCGGTACTCTGACCGGCGGTATGCTTCCGAAGCTGCAGAATTGCGTAGATGCTCTGAAAGCCGGTGTAAATCGTGTACATATTATGGATGGAAGAATCCTTCACAGCCTTCTTCTGGAATTCTTCACCAACGAAGGTATCGGAACCGCTATTGTAAAAGAATAAGAATCTCGCAGAGCACTGCTGTCTCCTTTATGGAGCTGGCAGTGTCTCCATTCAATGAATAAGGGAGAACACTATGACAACTCAGGAAATCATGAATCAGGGGGAAGAGTACCTCCTGCATACTTATAATCGTTACCCTATTGTCCTGGAAAAAGGAGAGGGCGTTTATCTTTATGATACAGAAGGTAAAAAATATCTGGATTTCTGTGCGGGTATTGCTGTTTTTGCTCTGGGATATAACAACCAGGATTTTAATGAAGCAGTAAAGTCCCAGGTGGATCAGATTATTCATACTTCAAACTATTTTTATAATGAACCGGCTGTATCCGCAGCAAGAAAGCTTTGCCAGGCTTCCGGCATGAAGAAGGCATTTTTCTGCAACAGCGGAACCGAAGCCATTGAAGGTGCCATGAAGTCGGCTCTGCGCTATGCTTACAATAAAGACGGGGAAACCGGCCATGAAATCATTGCCATGCAGCATTCCTTCCATGGAAGAAGTCTGGGAGCTCTGTCTTTGACTGGAAATGCCCATTACCAGGATCCCTTTAAACCGCTGATTTCCGGTATTCACTTTGCAGAATACAACAATCTGGAAAGCGTAAAATCTCTGATTAACGAGAAGACCTGTGCGATTATTCTGGAACCGGTTCAGGGCGAGGGCGGAATTTATCCTGCGGAGAAAGAATTTATCCAGGGAATCCGCAAACTCTGTGATGAGAATGATATTCTGATGATCTGCGATGAGATCCAGTGTGGTATGGGACGTACCGGCACCATGTTTGCCTGCCAGCAGTATGATGTTCTGCCGGATATCATGACGGTGGCAAAGGCTCTGGGATGCGGTATGCCTGTAGGCGCTTTCCTGACAAATGAAAAAGCTGCTGCTCTGGCTCCCGGAGACCATGGCTCTACCTACGGCGGTAACCCTCTGGTATGTGCTGCTGCCAGCAAGGTATTTGATTTGTACGAATCTCTGGGTGTTTGCGCCAATGTAAAACGTGTAGGTGCTTATCTCTATGAGAAACTGGAAAAAATGGCAGAAAAGAGCGACAAAATTGTGGCTCATCGTGGACTGGGACTGATGCAGGGACTGGAATTTACTGTTCCCGTGGGACCGGTAATCCAGCAGGCTCAGGATCAGGGATTGATTCTGATCAATGCAGGAACCAATATCCTTCGTTTTGTACCTCCGCTGATTGTAAAAGAAGAGCATGTGGACGAAATGATGGCTATTCTGGAACCCATCGTTGCTGCTCTGTAAAATAATCGAAGACTCCATCAGGGATGTCCGGAATCGGACGCCCCTCCATTGAGGGATGGAGATTTAAAAATGGTCTTATTCGAACCACAGACTGGAAACAGTCAAGAATGGGTTCGGATAAGACCATTTTTTTACAGTGTCAATAAAAATTGCTCGTAGGCATTTACGACACAGGTGTTGTAAAGCTGATGCTTGCGCGGCATAAGAGGAGCACAGTTTAAATGGGTATGGCCATGTACCATATAGGCCGGTTCGTATTGTTTCAGCAGATGATGGAAGCATTGGAATCCTCGATGAGGAAGATCTGCACCATCGCCGACGCCAAAGGCAGGCGCGTGGGTCAGCAGAATATCGAATCCTTTATTGCAGCGAAGAGAAAACCAAAGCCTTTGAATCCGTCGGCACATTTCTGTCTCGGTATACTGGTTTTCTCCCTGACGATAGCGAATAGAACCGCCAAGACCTAAAATACGCACTCCCAGATGACAATAAATCTGATCCTCGATACAAAAACATCCCTCCGGCGGATGGGTGGAATAGCGATCATCATGGTTGCCGTGGACATAGAGGACGGGGGCGTGGTTGTAGGTTGCAATAAACGATAGGTAATCCGGATCCAAATCACCGCAGGATAAAATCAGGTCAACGTGCCGGAGATGGATGGGTTGATGCATATTCCAGAGATAGGGAGATTCTGTATCAGAAAGTGTCAGTATATTCATATAGCACCGAGTCCTTGTATGCGCACAAGTGCCTGAGCTTCCGGAAGCAGTTCTTCAAAGGTCGGAATGCTTCCGATTACGTTATCGGCAAGCCAATTCATGGTCATAATATCATTGGGTGTCATGGGGTGATGACGGTAATCCAGGGAAGTACCCTCCTGCGTTCGGATTTGTGCAGAAAATGGATGGAAATTTCCGCTGCGGATATCATTCTGAAGAAGATTGAGGAGCCGTACACTTTCCGAAGGAAGACTGCGGGAGTAAATCATTTCAATGACATCGGCATCCATGCCCCACCAGTAATTGATGGCGCGGGTGTCGGATGCTTCCTTTTTCCAGCCGTTTAAATAGGTTCGGATGATTTTTTCGTACAAATTTCCCCAATTCCAGAGGGAAAGAGCAATGTTCGTAATTTTGTTGTGATCATTACGATACAGCCCCACACGACAGGGGCTGATATCATTTCCCTTGAGCATATCTCTGTCCAGAATATAGGAGATGCCGGTATCTTCCAGATGGGTATGATTGGCATTGCTGATGGTTTTTGACCAGCTGATATATATTTTTGCATGAGGGTTTACCATTGCCGCACCAAGGGCAAAAGCATTGATGCTTGCGGTAATGCCGTAAATGGGATAATCTGCAATATATCCGATCCGGTTATCTTCTGCCAATATTCCGGCAATCATCCCCAGAATAAACTTTGCTTCATACATACGAATGTAATAGGTGCGAACAGATGGATGGGGGGTGTTCAGAGAACAATTCAGAATTTTTGCTGTGGGATGGGGGGGAGATGACGGTGTATATCGTGAAAAATCAGCGAAAATGCTGGCTACTCTCCTCTTTGGTATGCAGGGCACACCCTATATTTATCAGGGACAGGAAATCGCCATGACCAATGTACGTTTTCCCATAGAAGAATACCGTGATCTGGAAATCAAAAATGTTTACCGGGAGAGGACAGCAAAGGGCATTCCGGAACAGGAAGTCATGGAGTCGATTTACCGGGTTGGCCGGGATAATGCACGGACGCCGATGCAGTGGGACGATTCGACTTGTGCCGGTTTCACAACGGGAGAACCCTGGATTTCCGTAAATCCCAATTTTCAGGAAATTAACGTAAAATCAGCAGAGGAAGATAAGAATTCTGTTTTTCACTATTATCAAAGATTGATTTCTCTACGGAAAGAGTATACAGTGTTTACGGAGGGAAGTTTTGAGCTTCTTGCAAGGGAGGACGAACAAATCTTCGCTTATACCAGACAGACCGGGGAGGAACAGATCCTGATTCTGTGTAATATGAGTGGAAAACCGGCAGAATATGATCCGGATGAGTCCTGGAAATCTGCAGATCAGCTGATTTCCAATGAAGATACACCGCTGGAATCGGTACTGAAGCCCTGGGAAGCAAGAATCCTTTTGCTTCAAAAATGAAAATATGTGTTTCAGCACAGAGAGGCTGTAATCAAAAAGAAAAAACAAAAAGATAACGGTCAAAAAAAGATAACAGCCAAAAAAGATAACAGTTAAAAAAGATAGCAGTTTAAAAAGATAGCAGTAAAAAAGATAGCAGGAAAGAAGATAAGGACTTCGGGAAAGGGTGATAAGATGACAGAATATGCATTTGGAGTGGATATCGGCGGGACAACCGTGAAAATAGGGCTGTTCACATCCGGAGGAGACCTTCTGGATCAATGGGAGATTGTCACCCGGACAGAGGAGGCCGGCATTCATGTCCTGCCGGATATCGCTGCTTCCATTCGACAGAAATCAGAGGAACATACCATTCTGTTGGAGCAGATAAAGGGAATTGGAATTGGCGTACCCGGGCCGGTGGGAGAAGACGGAACGGTTTACCGCTGCGTCAATCTTGGCTGGGGCATCATCAATATAAAGGCAGAAATGAACGCTCTGCTGCCGGAAATTTCCAATGTTGTTGCCGGAAATGATGCAAATGTTGCAGCACTGGGAGAATTATGGAAAGGCGGCGGCGCAGGTCATCAAAGTGCAGTCATGTTTACTCTGGGAACTGGCGTTGGCGGCGGTGTGGTATACAACGGAAAAATTGTAGCCGGAAAGAATGGTGCTGCCGGCGAAGTCGGACATTATACAGTGAATCCAGAGGAAACGGTTTTTTGTTCCTGCGGCAAACGCGGCTGCCTGGAACAATATGCCTCGGCCAATGGTATTGTCCGAATGGCAAAAATCATGCTGGAGGAAGAGGATACTCCGTCATCGCTGCGAGATATGGCAGTTTTTTCTTCAAAGGAAATCTGTGATCTTGCCCGGGAAGGAGATGTCATGGCTGGGGAGATTCTTGACCGCTGCTGTGAATATCTTGGTCTGGCCATGAGTTTTGTGTCCTGTACCATGGATCCGGAAGTGTTCCTGATTGGAGGAGGCATGAGCAGAGCCGGCAGTATTCTGATCGATACCATTGGGAAGCATTATCGGAAGTATGCATTCCATGCTTCTCAGGATACCGAAATTAAACTGGCTGAGCTGGGGAATCATGCGGGTATTTATGGCTGCGTAAAAATGGTTCTGGGTTAGTTTTTTTATGTATGCTTTTGCATATTTTTCAGGAATCGGAGTAGAATAGCATCATGAGTCAAGAGACCCATGGACATCAAATACATGCCTGGATGTATTTCTTGTCTATGGGTCTCGTTAGACATGAGAAAAGAAACACAGACGACGGTTGATTATGCGAAATAGAAAGCTTTGTATGGCAGAAAGGCAGGATTCGGTATGGGAGGATTTCTTATTTCTATGCTGTCCGGTGCTCTGATGAGTATCCAGGGAATTTTCAACACCCAGGTAACAGACAAGACCAGCCTGTGGGTGGCGGCAGGATGGGCTCAGCTTACTGCTCTGATTGTCTGCGGAGCAGCCTGGTTCTTTACCGGAAGGAAGCCCATCGCAGAATTATTTCAGGTCAGACCCTGGTATTTGCTGCTGGGAGGCATTCTGGGAGCGGCCATTACCGGCACGGTAATTCTGGGAATGCAGGCGTTGGGGCCGGCAAAAGCGACTTTGCTCATCGTTATAACTCAGATTGCCGTATCTTATGGAGTGGAGCTTCTGGGTCTGTTTGGAGTGGAAAAAGCCGAATTTCACTGGCAGAAATTATTTGCCCTGCTGCTGGCAGTCGGCGGAATTTATCTTTATGAAAAATAAGGATTCTTCAAAGAATTTTATACTTTAGAGGGGTTGAATAAGACCTGGAAATTCGTTAAAATAATAGCGGACGAAGGGATGTTATTTCCGGAGAAAGGAAATAGCAGAACATGAATAATAAGGATGAATACAGAAAAAGGCAGTGGTTCCGGGGAAGACTTCTTTTTGGAGTTTTGCTTATGGCGGCCTTTGCTTTCCTGGCCCTTGGCGGAGGGATTGGGAGGCAGGGCAGTCAGGAAAAAACTCTTCCCGGTCAGGAATTGTCCTCGGATTATCCGGAGACGGAAGAACAAGAGACGGATCCTGCAAGTGCAGAAATGCAGGCGGCTGATTCGGATACAGGCGTTTCTGGCACAGACATTTCCGATACGGCAGCAGCTGTGGAAGGAATGGCAGAAAATCAGGCGTCGGAGATCTGCGTCCATGTCTGCGGATATGTCCAGAGATCGGGGGTCTATGCTCTGGCAGCCGGTTCCCGGGTAAGAGATGCCGTCAATGCGGCCGGAGGTTTCAAAAAGGATGCCGACAGGGAATACTGGAACCTGGCGGAGACGGTGATGGATGGAGAACAGATACGAATTCCTTCCCTGGAAGAAGCCTCATCCATGGAAGCCGACGGAAAGGGTTCGGCAGCGGGAAATGGATCTTCCAATGAGAAGGGAGCTGGTTCCGGCACAGATACCGGCAGAATAGATTCGGCAGACAGTCTCGTGAATCTGAATACTGCCGGAAAGGAAGAATTGATGACATTGACTGGAATCGGAGAGATGAGAGCAGATGCCATCATTTCTTATCGGGAGAATTCCGGACCTTTTACGTCAATTGAAGAGATCATGAATGTCTCGGGAATCAAGGAAGCAAGTTTTCAGAAGATAAAGGATCATATAACAGTGTAAAGCCGGCGGGGCGTCAGTTCCGGCAGGTGAGAAAGGGCAGAAACGGGTATGGCTAATAAGATTTTAGTTGTAGATGATGAAAAAATGATTGTAAAAGGGATTCGTTTCAGTTTGGAACAGGACGGCATGGAGGTAGACTGTGCCTATGACGGCGGAGAAGCTGTGGAAATGGCCAGAAAAACCGAGTATGATGTGGTTCTCCTGGATTTGATGCTTCCTGTTCTGGATGGTTTGGAAGTATGCCAGCAGATCCGGGAATTTTCGGATATGCCGATTATCATGCTGACAGCCAAGACCGGTGACATGGACAAGATCCTTGGCCTGGAATACGGGGCAGATGATTATGTAACGAAACCCTTTAACATTCTGGAGGTAAAAGCCAGAATTAAGGCCATTATCCGCAGAAACAACAGAAAGGGCACTCAGAAAAAAGAAGAGGATTCTCATCGCATTGTGGTACGTGATCTGGAAATGGATACGGAAAGCCGCCGTGTTTTCCAGGGCAATAAAGAAGTTAATCTGACTGCGAAGGAATTTGATTTGCTGGAACTCCTTTTGACACACCCGGGAAAAGTCTACAGCAGAGAACAGCTTCTGAATATCGTCTGGGGCTTTGAATATCCCGGTGATGTTCGCACGGTAGATGTAC
>JAQXIM010000010.1 GCA_029007785.1 Clostridiales bacterium
AATTGTATGATATACTTTGCTTCAGTTCGCCAATACCCAGCTTTCGGACACTCCGACCGGGGCCTGGTATATGGTGAGAATATAAGTTTAGGAGGAAATCAAAATGATTTCAAAAGAAAAGAAAGCTGAGATTATTGCAGAATTTGGCAGAACCCCCAACGACACAGGATCACCTGAAGTACAGGTTGCACTTCTGACCGAGAGAATCGTAGAACTGACCGCTCATCTGAAAGATCATCCGAAGGATCATCATTCCAGACGTGGTCTGCTGATGATGGTAGGTCAGAGACGTGGTCTGCTGGATTACCTGAAGAAGAATGATATTGAGGCTTATCGTTCTCTTATCGCTCGTCTGGGTATTAGAAAATAATCAGTCTTTTAATAGGGTGGAGGATTCCACCCTTTCTTTCGTATATTCCATGCGAAAAAGGAAGGCAGCTGTCCTGGTGATTGGGGCAGCTGTCAAACATAAATTACGGGACAGTCCTCCTCGAGACCACTAAAAAGGTGAAAAGGAATTTTCTCTTTTTCAGTAGTTTCGATGAACTGTCCTCCCATTATTAAATAAGGAGATTGTTCTATGTACAAAAGTTTTTCTATGGAACTGGCAGGCAGAACGCTGACCGTTGATGTTGGTCGTGTTGCAGCTCAGGCCAATGGTGCAGCTTTTATGCATTACGGAGATACCGTAGTGCTGTCCACAGCAACTGCTTCGGACAAACCTCGTGACGGTATTGATTTCTTCCCTCTCAGCGTAGAGTATGAAGAGAAAATGTATTCCGTAGGTAAAATTCCCGGAGGATTTAATAAGAGAGAAGGAAAGGCCAGCGAGCATGCCGTTCTGACCTCCCGTGTGATTGACAGACCCATGCGTCCCCTGTTCCCCAAGGATTATCGGAATGATGTTACCCTGAATAATCTGGTAATGAGTGTGGATCCTGACTGCAATCCTGCCATTGTAGCTATGCTGGGTTCCGCCATCGCTACCTCCATTTCGGATATTCCCTTTGACGGCCCCATTGCCGGAACCATGGTTGGTCTGATCGATGGTGAACTGGTTTTCAACCCCACCAACGCTCAGAAAGTAGTATCCGATCTGGCTCTGACGGTTGCATCTACCCGTGACAAGGTTATCATGATTGAAGCCGGCGCCAATGAGGTTTCCGAGGATAAGATGTATGAGGCCATTATGGCTGCCCATGAGATGAATGTAAAGATCATTGAATTCATCGATACCATTGTGGCAGAATGCGGCAAGCCGAAGCATTCCTATATCAGCTGCAATGTTCCGGAGGAACTCTGGGCTGATATGACTTCTTTTATTCCTTCCGAAGAGATGGAAGAGGCTGTATTTACCGATGTAAAGCAGGTTCGTGAAGCCAATATCAAAGCAATCCAGGAAAAACTGGAAGAAAGATATGCCGAAGAGCATCCGGAATGGCTGGAAGCCCTCGGTGAGGCTCTTTACAAATATCAGAAAGTTACTGTTCGTAAGATGATTCTGAAGGACCATAAGCGTCCCGATGGCCGCGCCATCACGGAGATTCGTCCTCTGGCAGCTGAGATCGATCTTCTGCCTCGTGTACATGGTTCCGGTATGTTCACCCGCGGACAGACTCAGATTCTGAATGCGTGTACTCTGGCACCCATGTCTTCTGCCCAGAAGGTAGACGGACTGGATGAGACGGAAACCAGCAAACGCTATATGCACCACTACAATTTCCCTTCTTATTCCGTAGGTGAGACGAAGCCTTCCCGCGGACCGGGACGTCGTGAAATCGGTCATGGTGCTTTGGCTGAGAAGGCTCTCGTTCCTGTACTGCCCAGCGTAGAGGAATTCCCTTACGCAATCCGTACGGTTTCCGAGACCATGGAATCCAACGGCTCCACTTCTCAGGCCAGCGTATGTGCTTCCTGCCTGTCTCTGATGGCTGCCGGTGTTCCCATCAAATCCATGGTTGCCGGTATTTCCGTAGGTCTGGTTACCGGTGAGACCGATGAAGA
>JAQXIM010000011.1 GCA_029007785.1 Clostridiales bacterium
AGATGACCAGCTGCAGGAATCCAGAACAACGATTCCGTCTGTTGTCAGCGGATCTCCCCAATAGTCTTCATAGGAAACTCCCGTAGTAAGGGAAAGCTGGATCTGGTCACCGGCTTTTCCGGAATTCACTCCGCTGATTTCATACTTGCCGGTCAGATTGCTCTGACTGACTTCCAGGGTCTGAATACAGTCACTGACAGCAGTACCCTGAGATTCATCCAATCCGCTTTGAAAAGAAAACTCACCAACCGTAGTATTCCGATATTCAGGAACATAAGAATAAAAAGTTCCCAAACCAACATAGAGATTCTCAGGATCAATCATCGACGTATAGTGTCCCGTTACAGCATTGCTGTTCTGATCCACCCAATCCTGTTTTTCCCCGTACCACTGGTTAATTCCCTTGATCACAGATGTGGTATTGTTCCAGGCAATTACCTCTCCCCAGCTCTTTTTTCCATTGGGACCAACTATGGCAAAGCAGGAACTTCCATTGGTTCGTACATGGTCCATGGTCAGACTGGATTCTGCCGCACGAATTCGGGCAATATATTCCAGATCAGAAGACCATTTGATGGGCACATAATCCGCCATGGTAAGACGGGCTTTGCTGTCCGAAGATGGATTAATCACGCCTTCCTCACAGGCTTCCTTACGGATTTCATTAATCCGATCCAGAGCATTCTGAATATCCACCAGATATTGTCCTTCGATTCCCACCAGAACGCAGCCATCCGATGCTTTATCCACATCGGTAGGAAGTACCTGGACTGCAAACGCAGGAACTGCGTACAGCCAAATCATCATTACCGTTAAAAACAGCAATACTTTTTTACGCATACATTTTCCTCCTTATTCTTTCGCGTTTCTGCGATTATCACAAATCATTTCCTTGGATAACTAAGGTGCAGCCAATGCATTGTTTCAAAGCCTGCCTCTTTTTCCATGGCAGCCTTTGAAACATCAATCTCCAGCAATCCTTCTATTTTAGAATTCCATGCAAAAAGACATCGACACTTTTTTCTATATAATCTTCGTATGCTATCTCCGTCAGACCGCTGCCAAAGGAAGCTTTCAGAAAGACGAAGCCAAAATTCATGGATAAAAACTGAATCGCCAATTCTTCCGCATCCCCTTCGATTTCTTCTCTGGCCTTCATGGAGAGGAAGTAATCTTTCAAAACCCTCTTGAAAACTTCCGGCACCTTCATAATCCCTGGTGCTGTCTCATTATATAATTCCGGAGTTCTCAAGCCAATGGAAACCTTTACCATCTGCGGCGTCACTTTTCCCATGTAAGTGCTGGAGAAACTCAGCAAGTCTTTCCTGACATCTCCAATCACATGGAAGTCACTTTCCTGAAGACTTGGATTCCATTCCGGCATTTCCATGGCAGACAGCACAATATCCTTTTTGCCTTTGAATTTGCGGAATATGGTGCATTCGTTGATGCCTGCCTTCCTTGCAATATCTTTCGTGGTAGTTGACGAATACCCTTTTTCCATTATTAAATTCATGGCGGCATTGATTATTTTACATTGTGTTTCATCGTACATCATAACATCTCCGTCTTTTTGCCGACATTCTATTTTTTAGAAAGTTCTGTTTCTTTTACCAATATACCACACTATCCTTTTATTTGCCACCGGAAGACAGATTTCAAATTTGCTGCCGGTAAAAGAAGAGGCTCACTGTTTGGATGCCGGATTGATGATAATACCATAAAGTACACAGCGATATTTCCGATGTCTCGTTTCCAGAAAAAAGAAAGAGTTCCGCTCGCGGAACTCTTTCTTTACCGAAAAACTCTGCCAGAGATACTCTCCTCCATCTGCAGTGGCACTGTAACCAAGAGGATCCTCCTTGATATCCGATTCGCGGATAGCAGCGCTCAGCATTCTGCTTTTGCACTTTATCGCGGCGGCTCAGCTTTGTGCCCATCTTTATTTTCATTTTACATCATTTTTGCACATTGTCTTTTCTTATACCAGAAAAAACACTTGTTATTCTCCATTAACACACAGAAATCAGCCCTGTCGAAGTGCATCCTTCATGGACTTTACATATTCCCCCACGTACTTTGGAGCGTCTTTTCCATACTTTCCAACAATTTTCACAATGGCAGAACCAACGATAGCTCCATCCGAGAGATCTGCCATTTTCTTCGCCTGTTCCGGTGTGGAAATTCCAAAACCGATGGCACAGGGTACATCCGTATTCTCCCGAACCAGTTTAACAATGGATGCCAAATCCGTGTTAATCTCACTTCTTGTTCCCGTAACACCCAGACTGGATACAATGTAAAGAAATCCTTCGGCTTCTTTTGCAATCATGGCAATCCGGTTTTCCGAAGTAGGGGCAATCAGAGAAATCAAATCCACATCGTATTTATGGCAAACCGGCAGAAACTCTTCTTTTTCCTCAAAGGGAAGATCCGGCAGGATCAGTCCGTCGATACCGATCTGGCTGCAGGTCAGAATAAAACGCTCCGCACCATAGGAAAAAACCACATTGGCATATGTCATAAATACCATGGGTACTTTCACATCCTTACGAAGTTCCCGAACAAAATCAAAAATCTTATCCGTTGTCACTCCGCCGCTCAGAGCCCGGATATTGGCTCCCTGAATAACCGGTCCCTCTGCTGTGGGATCCGAAAACGGGATGCCAAGTTCAATCAGATCTGCTCCATTCTCTACAGCTGCACGAACCGCCGCCGCTGTCGTCTCCAGATCCGGATCTCCGCAGGTAATAAAAGCAATAAACGCTTTACCATCTTCAAATGCTGTTCTAATCTTACTCATGGATATCCTCCCCTCTGTAACGGGCAATAGCGGCACAATCCTTGTCGCCTCTGCCGGATATGGTAATAACAATGATTTTATCTTTATCCATGGTCGGGGCTAGCTTCATGGCATAGGCAACCGCATGGGCAGACTCAATGGCAGGAATAATTCCTTCTGTTTTGGCCAGATATTCAAAAGCACAAACGGCCTCATCATCGGTAACCGGAACGTATTCTGCCCGGCCGATGTCATGAAGATGTGCATGTTCCGGACCAACACCGGGATAGTCCAGTCCGGCAGAAATGGAATAAACCGGAGCAATCTGTCCGTATTCATCCTGACAGAAATAAGACTTCATACCATGGAAAATACCAACCTTACCGGTGGCAATGGTTGCTGCCGTTTCAAAAGTATCCACACCTCTTCCGGCTGCCTCACAGCCGATGAGACGAACCTCCTTATCGTCAATAAAATGATAAAAGCTTCCGATGGCATTGGAACCGCCGCCGACACAGGCAATCACCGCATCCGGCAGTCTGCCTTCCTTCGCCAGAATCTGTTCCTTTGTTTCTTTGGAAATCACAGCCTGGAAATCACGAACAATAGTAGGGAAAGGATGGGGACCCATGACAGATCCCAGACAATAATGGGTATCTTCAATTCTTGAAGTCCATTCGCGCATGGCTTCCGATACCGCATCCTTCAAAGTTGCGGTTCCTGACTTAACCGGGATAACCTCCGCTCCCAGCAAACGCATCCGGTATACATTGAGAGCCTGACGAATCGTATCTTCTTCGCCCATGAATACCACACATTCCATGCCCATGAGTGCCGCTGCCGTTGCGGTGGCAACTCCATGCTGACCGGCTCCCGTCTCAGCAATCAGACGTGTTTTTCCCATCTTCTTTGCCAGCAATGCCTGTCCCAGTACATTGTTGATTTTATGGGCTCCCGTGTGATTCAGATCTTCTCTCTTGAGATAAATTCTGGCTCCGCCCAGATCCTTACTCATTTTTTCGGCATAATACAGTCGGGAAGGTCTTCCTGCGTATTCATTGAAGAGTTCCGATAATTCCCGATTGAATTCGGGATCCTTTTTGTAATGATTATATGCTTCTTCCAGCTCAATCACTGCATTCATCAAGGTTTCCGGTATATACTGTCCGCCGTGAATGCCGAAGCGTCCATTTGGATTTGTCATATCACTAGTCCCTCTCTTATCTTTTTTTCAGTCTTTTTTTAGTCTTTTTACTTATGTTCTCTTCTGTAATTCTTTTCTATTTGAATATGTTCTGATGTTCTTTTTTGTACTGCATCTCATAATCTCATCTTGCCATTGCTTTGGTCATTCACCTTTCAGCTCGGCAAGTTTTGCTTTTTTGTCGGCAGCTCTCATCAATGT
>JAQXIM010000012.1 GCA_029007785.1 Clostridiales bacterium
CCACAGCGATACCCAGACCCACATACCGAATCATATCTTCGTCATTTTCCGCATCTCCGAAAGCCGCCGCTGCTGAAGCCGGAATACCCAGTTTTTCACAAAGCCAGGCCACACCGGAGCGCTTTCCGGACAGTTCATTGGAAATTTCCAGAAGCTGAAGAACCGAAGATGTTACATATATTCCCGGTACGTTCTGTTCCAGCTTTGCCCGTATCTGCAAGTGTTCTTCCTCCGAGGATACAATGATATCCAGAGAATCCAGTTCTTTCCTGTGCTCCCATATAAACTTCCGAATATCTTCCACTTTGCATCTCGTAGTCTGGATATAATCCGACTCTACTGCTGACGCACCATATCGAGCCGGATCTTCCACATAGGGCTGCCAGGCATAGGGAACACCCTGGATATAAGTTCCCATCTCATTTTTTCCCGGAACTTATTCCAGAATCCCGGTGACTGCATCTTCTCCCAGCAGATATTCATGAATTCTTTCGCCTGTATCCAATCGGTAAACAGCAGCTCCGTTGGCAGTGACAGCATACTCGATTCCCGGAATTTCCAAAATTTCCCGGGGAAGGGACACAAAGGGACGGCCGCTGGCCACCACCACATGAATGCCGGCAGCAATTGCATCTTGAATGGCTCTTCGATTTTCTTCGGAAAGCGTTTTATCACTCCGTAACGTTGTCTTATCCAAATCCAACGCAATCAATCGAATCTCATTCATAATTGGTTTCCTCCACTCTGTTCTTTTGAATTCCCTGCTGGTAACAAGTCAGATTATCCACCACAATATCCATAATTTTCTGTCTGGCTTCCCTGGCTGCCCAGGCAATATGGGGAGTAATCAGACAGTTTTTCGCCGTCAGCAAAGGATTGTCTTCCGCTATCGGTTCCTGGGAAATTACATCAAGGCCTGCTGCCCGAATTTTTCCGTCATTCAAAGCCTTTGCCAAATCCTGATCCACAACCAGTCCGCCCCGGGAGGTGTTGATCAGAATCACACCATCTTTCATCTTCTGAATACTATCCTTATTAATAATTCCTGCCGTTCTCTCTGTCATCGGGCAATGGAGGGATATCACATCCGACTCCTCGAAAATCTGATTCAGCTCCACAAACCCGATTCCTGCCTCATCTTTCGTTCCCACCTTCCGGGAAGGAGAGTAAGCCAACACCCGCATCCCGAAGGCACCGGCCAATCGAGCCACGGCCTGACCAATCTTACCATATCCGATAATACCCATGGTTTTGCCGGTCAGTTCCATCATATCATAATCCCAGAAACACCAGTCACCGCAGCCGCTCCACCGCCCCTGATGCACCGCCTCACTGTGGTGGCCAATGTAATGACAGATTTCAAGAAGCATGGCCATGGTATACTGGGAAACAATTCCCGTACCATATCCCGGCACATTCGTCACGGCAATTCCCCTTTCGCCGGCTGCCTTCACATCAATCACATTATATCCCGTAGCCATCACACCAATATATTTCAGATTGGGGCAAGCATCCATCGTCTCACCGTTCATAACCACTTTGTTGGTGAGAATAGCATCTGCATCTCCGATCCGTTCCAAAACCTGATCCTCCCGGGAATCCTCATACACCGTCAGCTCACCCAGATTTTCCAGGCCTTCCCAGGATAAATCACCAGGATTCTCAATTTTTCCATCTAAAATAACGATCTTCATTCGTTGCCCTCCTCACACATTTTACTATCATGGTAGCCTGCTGTTTTCCATTTGTCAAACCATAAATTTCTGCTGTATATCACCCGGTATCCACCGCACAACAATATGAATTTCTTTCGTCCCTTAGCTGTACCGGAACAAGAAAAAACTTTTTTCTTTCCCGGAATAATTTCTTTCTTCATTGGGATGATTTTTTTCCTTAAATCAGATACAATAATAAAGAGATTCTGGTCACCAATCTTTTCTTCCTTAACTCCAAAAGAAAGGAAATTCTGCTATGAAACATACACAAGACGAAATACTCATTTATAAAGAAATCGCTGCTTCCGGTCTTATTTTTCGTCTGGAAGAATACTGGGAAGAAGACGATGCCGGCTTTTGCTGCGTAGACTACGTTCTGGAAAAGCATACCCGTCTCCGTGTCCTGGAAGAAGCCTCGGGAAAAACTCTCCGTATCTTTGATTATGACAGCAAAGAATACGATAAGGACATGACCCTGGATGGCGATATCTTAACCGTAACCTATCACCCGGAATGCAATGAGGAAGCAGTAAAAAAACTGCAGATTCCTTCTCTGGAAGAAATTCAGGTGAATACTTTCAAAATAATTTAACCTGATTAATATGGAAAAAGGGATGAAGCGGAAACCTTCATCCCTTACATTCATTCCTTCTGATCCAGGAAAAATTTTTTCATTCGTATTAACGATTTAATCAAAACACCCTTCTCTTCATCATTCAGATTTTTAACAATATAATCAATCATCTCATAATGAAATTTTGCATGATGATGATAGGCACGAACTCCTTTTTCTGTCAAACGAATAAAAACTACTCTTCTGTCTTCCTCGCTTCTCTCTCGAACTACATATCCCTTCTTAACCAAACCGTTCATTGCCGTCGTCAGGGAACCAATGGTAATCGAAAGCTTTTTTGCAATGGCAGACATATTCATGGGTTCATCCAGTCCCACTGCTTCAATAATGTGCATATCGTTGGTGCTGATATCCACAAATTCACCATTGATGAGAGCATTTTTTTCTATGTTAAGGATATCGTTGAATAACTTAACCAAAATGTCGTTGAAAGCGACGTACACGCCATCCACAATACCACCCCACTTCTACACTTTTCCTTCTGAACTTTTATCCTTGTAAATCATTGCTGCACCGGATCACGATCACTCATCCCCATTGCCGATTCCATGCATGATCCTTTTAAATCCAACAATTCTAATTTTGTATAGTATACACTTTTTTAATTCCCGGTACAACTACCGTTTTTATTCTTTTCCATTTTTGTCACGTTTTTTTGTCTATCCAAGAATTTCCTGAATGACCTCCGACACGGACTGAATTTTGCGGCATTCTTCTACTCTTCCTCCGCAGAAGATCAGTGCATCTTCCATTTCTCCTCTGGCTGCATGAACCAGAGCATCGGTAATACAGTATGGAATGGAGGATGGATCACATTTTTCCAGACACTGATGACAGCGAGTCACTGCATTCTGTTTTCCTTCGGCAATCTTTTTCAGAAAAGAATTATAAATAGCTCTTCCAGGCATTCCCACCGGGCTTTGTATAATCCGAACGTCTTCATCTGCTGCATTCAGATATGCCTGTTTGTATGCATCGGGAGCATCACATTCTTCCGTTGTCACAAATCGTGTGCCGATCTGCACCGCATC
>JAQXIM010000013.1 GCA_029007785.1 Clostridiales bacterium
ATGTACGGGGTTTATGAACCGAACATCCGACAGATGTTTCATGATCAGATTTATGACGGAGTGAAGCAGGAACTGGAAACTCAGATCCGCAGCGGTGTGGAGCAGGAATTCCATGATCAGATTTTTGCGGGAATTGAGGCAAATCTTCGTCAGACTTACTATGAGAATGCTATCCGCCAGATTGTGTATGACCAAGCCTACAACGAGGCTCTGAAAGCAATGGAAGTAACGGAGGAGACCGCTACCGAGGAACAGAAGGCAGAAGCTCAGTCTCAGGCCAATGCGGCTGCTGACAACTACATGACGGAGAATGCAGATGCCATTGCAGCAGATGCCGCCGGTTTTGTAACCGAAAAATTTGGTGAGGAGGCAGCTGCCCAGCTTTCTGCCGGTGCCGATGCTTTTATAGAGGATGCAGAAACCAACGGTATTGAGGTGGATCCTGAGAATGCTCCCGGCGTTAAAATGACGGTAGAAGAGATGACTCAGAATGAGCTGACCAGCGATGTGAAGAAGATCCGCTTTACCGAAACGGGAGATATGGAAATCGTTGATAATGGTGAAGGTGACTATACCTATCAGGAAACCATCGATATTATTGTTGCTCAGCAGATGGAAGCCGCCGAGACCGAGGGAGAGGGAATCGAGGTCGATCCGGTAAATGCGCCCGGTTATAAGATGACCATCGAAGAGATCACCCAGCAGCAGCTGGCCAGCACGGATCCTGCCGTGGATCTTGACAATGACGGAAATCCTGACGTTACTTTCGAACAGGCCATCCAGATTTATACGGATCAGGCAGCCACCGGAATGACCCAGGGAATTCTCGGCGCCTGGGAAGGCAACCATATCGGAGCCCTTGCCGAAGGCAAATCCGTTTGTCTTGGTTATGCCCGTGCCTATTCCTATCTGATCCAGTGTATGCATCCGGAAGTTTACACCACAGACGGAGTGGATTACAAAACTGCATCCAACTGGAAGACAGCAAAAGAATTGTATTATGATGAAGAGGGAAATCTGGATATCAACCAGAATTATCTCGTCGATGTGGTTCGAATTTCCTTTGCTGCTGATGTAGTCATGTACGGAGAAGATCAGCCGGAGTTTAACTCGGATCATTTCTGGAATGCCGTGAAAGTGGACGGAACCTGGTACTACATCGATCCCTGTTATACCGATGTATATCCGGAAGTAATGTCCCGGGATCGTGTGGAGACCGCCGGATATATGAATCATCTGTATTTTATGTTCAGTCATGATACTGCTGTCAACCTTTACGAGGATAATTACAGTGAACTGAAAACTCTGTATGCCGATGCAGCCAATGATAAAACATATGAGACTTCATGGGCTGTTCGTGCAGGAAGCAACGTTTCCAATGATGGAACGAATTTCTATTATGTATACGATTCCACCGATTTGATTTCCATGAAAGACGCCATGGGAGATATGAACCAGGGCGGCGGCAATATGGGCGGCAATGGTATGAACGATATGATGGAATCCATGGGTGAAGCCACCCGTTACAGTCTGGTAATGCATCCCATGGATGAGGATGACTCCGGGGATGGAGATACGGATTATACAGCTCTGATTGAATTCAACTATTCCGAAGATTCGGAGGAAGAGCTTGGGGTTGCCAGAGTCTACAATCCGGAAACAAAAGAAATGGAAGAAAATGAACTGGTAACGAAACTGTATGCTCAGCATGCAGAACAGGCCGGAATTTATCCTTCCATTGCCATTACCACTGCCTTGAAGGATGGAAAGCTGTATTTCAACCTTTCCAATGTCCTGCTGACTTATGAACTCTCTACCGGTAAGGTGGAAGTGGTAAAAGTATACAACACGGTTTACGGAACGAGAGACAAAACCAATGCCTTTGGCGGAATGGCTTTCAGCCTCAGTGAAACCTCTGGTGATTTCCGATTTGAAAATCATCCCATTGCAGGTATTTTGCTGGATGGAGAGGAACTGGTAGTATCCATTGCTACTAATCTGGCCTTCATTTCCGGTAAAGATCCGGAAGAGGGACGTGATGCGGATCAGGCCTATATCGCTGATAGTGAAACCAACGGATATGGTTATGAGTTTGAAGAAACGAACTATAATACCAGCTTCAACCGTTATTTTACTGAGTACAGTGACGAAACCAATGATAACGATGAGTTTATGTGGGTTGCCAATCTGGTTGGTAAGACTGCGGTTTCTGAATTTTCGGCTGTGACTTATGACAGTGTGGATGATTATCTCATTCAGTGTGATCATCATTACATCAAGTTCACCGAAACCTATTATACAAAAGACGACAATGGCAGCTGGAATTCCGATTACTGCTACGTATGCACCAAGTGTAATAAATCCGTAGTAGAGCCGGTTGATCAGAGTGAGAATACTTCCTTTGGCGATCAGATGACGGAGGAAGAAAAAGAAGAGCTGCATCAGAAGTATCTGGAAGAAAAAGCAGCGTACGATGCCATCGAAGCATCTGCCGGTCATACCTATGAACCTACCGATGCGGAATGGGCTGATGAGGTGAACGAGGATGGAACATCAACCGGTAAGAAGACGGTTACGTTTAAGAATCTGAAACTGAGCTGCTCCTGCCCGGATGTGAAAGCCCAGCTGGACTGCCTTGTGAATGAGGAGATCGTAAGTGAGGTTGAGCTGGAGACAGCAGAAACGGCATCTGCTGAACCTACCAATTCCGGTACCTGTGATGAGGGTATTACCTCTGTCTATTCGGTTTCGGGAAGAACAGAAAGCGGATACAATTATACTGCATCTTCTTCCGAAAAGGGAGAACCCGGCAAGCATGATTACATTGTTGAATTTGAATGGATCAAGAACGAGGGTGATGATACTCAGGACTATACTGTAAAGGGAAATATTTCCTGTTTCGGATGCAGCTTTACCGACAGTCAGACGGCTGCCGTTGAAAAGTCTGTTCGGGAAGCAACCTGTGAAGAAACAGGAGCAAATCTGTATACAGCTACTATCGTTTATGAAGGTACTAAGTATATAGATGAGAAAGAGGATGTCACTGCAGAGGCTCTTGGACATACATATGGTGAACCGGAATGGATCTGGGCAGATGATAACGGTGCAGTTACAGCAGTCTTCACCTGTTCCAATAATGCAGAGCATAAAGAAACCTTAGCCGGAGAAATTACGGTGGAATCTACAGTGGAAGCTACCTGTACTGAAGATGGCCAGACGATCTATCGTGCATCTGTAGAATTCAACGGTACTGCTTACACTGCAGACAAGACAGTCGTTCTTCCTGCCGAAGGTCACACCTATGGTGAACCCGTATGGGATTGGTCTGATGATGGAACGGCAGCGAAAGCAACCTTTACCTGTGAAAAGGATACTCAGCATGTGGAAGTGGTAACAGCTGAGCCTGCAAAGGATGCTGCTGCCAGCACAGCGGCCACCTGTACCATGGACGGCAATGATGTATTCAAAGCTGTTGTCGAATTTAACGGTAAGACATACAATAGTTCCAAGGATGTAGCCGTTGCTGCTCTTGGTCACACTTACGGTGAACCGGAATTCCAGTGGACGGAAGCAGAAGACGATAAGGTAACTGCGAAAGCTGTCTTCACCTGCTCTGTAGATCAGAATGTGCTGACAGAAAATGTAACGGTTGGCGAACCGGTTGTTACGGGAGCCAGCTGTACGGAAAAAGGATCTCTGGTTTATACGGGAACCGTTTCTCTGGATGGAAAGAACTATTCAGATACGTATACCGTAGAAAAGGATGTTCTCGGACACAGTTATGAAGCAACCAAATTCACCTGGAGTAACGACAGAAGCATCTGTATTGCAACGATCGGATGCGTAAGATGTGATGTGGAAGATACTGCTTTGGCAGAGATCACCCAGGAAACCATCGATCCTACCTGTACGGAAGCAGGTAAGCACATTTATACTGCAGCCGCCAAATACAACGGAGAGACTTATACGGATACAGTAGAAGATGCCATTGATGCCCTTGGCCATAAATTTGGAAATCCCGAATGGAAATGGGCAGATGATTATTCCTATGTGACAGCAGTATTTACCTGTGAAAATGACAGTAATCATGTTCAGGAGATTTCTGCAGATTCTGAGAAAGAGATTACCAGAGAAGCTACCTGTATTGCTCAGGGAGAGATGAGATATACCGCTGAGGTTGAATTCCAGGGTCAGCCTTATCCGACCTCTGAGACGGATGCGATCGCCATCAATCCGGATAATCATGATCTGTCTGTAAAAGATAATCTGAACGGAACCCACACCACCAGCTGCAGTCGCTGTGATTACAGTAAGACGGACGAATGTGTATATATCAACGATATTTGTCCTGAGTGCGGTGCGGAAAAACCGGAATCCACGATCACTCTGGCTGATAAGAAAGCTGCCTATACAGGAAATGCCATTACAGCTCCTCAGGCTGAAGTTACCGGTGCTGCACCTGGTGAGTCCTATGAAAATGTAGCTTATACTTATTATACAGATAAGGCATGTACCGTACTGACTACCGATGCAGATGGAGCAGCTTCTTCAGGAAAAGCTCCTTCCAAGGCCGGAACCTATTATGTAAAAGCAGTGGTTGCTGCAGACAGTCATTACAAGAGTGCTGTCAGTGATGCAGCGAAACTGACAATCCTTCCGGCAAATGCAAAGATTTCCAGCATTTACAACACGGAAACCGGTGTTAAGATGACATGGAGTGCTGCATCCGGTGCTGAGAAATACATTATTTATCGGAATGGTACGAAGATCGGAACCACCACTGGCAAGAAGTATACCGATACAACTGCCAAGGCCGGAAAGACTTATTCCTATACCATTGCATCCAGTGATGCGGAGGAAACAGCCATCGGAGATCTGGCAGCTGCACAGAGCATTCGCCGTCTGACCGAGGTTACTGCCAAGACTGTAAATCCTTGCTATAATGGTTACATTACAGTAAAATGGTCTAAGGTTACCGGAGCAACCGGATACAAGGTATACCGTAAAGCAGCAAAAGAAACAAGCTGGACCCTTTTGAAGAAGATCAAAGATAACACAGTAGTTTCTTATAAGGATACAAAAGTAACCAATGGTACCGCATATCAGTATTATGTGGTGGCTTACTATGGTGATTCCGTAAGCAGCTATAATGTCAGCAGCACTGCATACTATGTAAGTCCTACTTCTATCAGTAAGATTTCCAACAGTACGGCGAAGAAACTGGCAGTCACCTGGAAGAAGAATTCCAAGGCAACCGGATATGAAGTTCAGCTGTCCACCAAGAAGACCTTCTCCACAGCTACTACGGTAACGAAGAATATTACCTCTTATAAAACAGTAAGCTATACACGTTCCAGTCTGAAGTCGAAGACGACGTATTATGTGAGAGTTCGTGCTTATAAGACGGTGAAGATCGATGGTAAGAATGTGAAATTCTATTCATCCTGGTCTTCCACTTCGAAAGCAACGACGAAATAATTGTTTTAAAGAAGTAAAGACGCCTGTCTCTTTGAGGCAGGCGTTTTCCATGTGAAAGGAGAAAAACATGAATGCAAGTGCTGCAATTCTGTTTCTGCCCGGTCTTCAGGATAAAAACGCAGGGATCTGCCTGGAGAATGGAGTGATGGAAATATGCCGATGATCGTCCACATTACTGATTTTTTATCGATGGAACTGGATGTATACACAAGATTGAAGGAACCACAGCTGCAGCATTATTATGAGCCAGTACCAGGTCTTTTCATTGCAGAAAGTCCCAAGGTGATTGAACGTGCATTGAATGCAGGTTATCTTCCTGTTTCTGCTCTGATGGATCAGAACGGAGATTCCCAGGATCAGAAGCTGATATCTCGTCTTGGTGATATTCCCATTTATACAGCACCCTCAGAAGTCCTGAAAAAAATCACTGGATTTTCTTTGACCAGAGGAATGCTGTGTGCCATGCGGAGGCATTCCCTGCCGTCCGTGGAGGAAATCTGTTCCGGTGCCCGGCGGATTGCTGTTCTTGAGCAGGTAGTAAATCCCACCAATGTGGGAGCCATTTTCCGTTCGGCCGCAGCTTTGAATTTAGATGGAGTTCTGTTGACGAAAGGCTGCAGTGATCCCCTGTATCGCCGGTCTGCCAGAGTAAGTATGGGGACGGTGTTTCAGATTCCATGGACGTATCTTTCCGATCATCCTGTGTTGGGGAAAGATGGAAACGAACTTCTTCATCGATTGGGATTACGGACAGCGGCCATGGCCTTATGGGATCATTCTCTGGATATTGATGATCCACGGGTTGGATCTGAGAAACGGCTTGCCATCATTTTGGGAACCGAAGGAGAAGGCCTTTGTCAGGAAACGATTCGGGCCTGCGATTACACGGTTCGGATTCCAATGAAACCAGGTGTCGATTCTTTGAATGTGGCAGCAGCCAGTGCCGTTGCCTTCTGGCAGCTGGGAAACCGCAAATAAAAGGGTTGAAACTGAGCAAGATATTGGAAAGATGAATTTTCATGAGAGATACATGAATTTTAATAAGAAAAATCAAAGGATAGATGAAAATGCTTTACTTTAGCTTGATGGTGTGATAACATATTATCTAACTAACGAATCGTTTTGGTGGAAATACCGCGGAATTGGATCTTTTTAAACACTGTATCCGGATTCTAACGGATTGCTGCCGGAAATCGATAATATGTACCAGGAAAAATGGAGGAAACGTTATGAAAAAGAAAATGGCGAAAGTTTTGACAGTTGTTCTGGCAATCAGTATGTTTGCTGCAGGCTGCGGAAGTTCTAAATCTGAAGAGAAGATGGTTTATTCTGTAGAAGCCGGTTCTGCAGGTGAAGCTGTTGCTAAGGAAAAAGGATTTGAATACAATGCAGTATCTTCTCAGGCAGATGCTCTGATGGAAGTTGCTTCCGGAACTTCAGATGCTGCTATTATCGACCTTCTGATGGCCGGCGCCATGATTGGAGAAGGAACCAGTTATCCCGATCTGATTCATACGGATGAATTAACAAAGGAAGAATATGGCGTTGGATGCCGTAAGGATTCCGATCTGGCAGCATTTATTAATGCAGTTATGGCTTCCGCTTATGAAGACGGCACCATGATGGAGATTGCAGAAGAATACGGCGTTCAGGAAGCTATCATTGAACAGAAAGCCGATGAGTATGAAGAACAGGCTGACGGAGATGTGGCTTATATTCGTGATAAAGGAACTCTGATTGTAGGTATTACAGATTTCGCACCCATGGATTATCAGGATGATTCTGAGGAATGGATCGGTTTTGACGCTGACATGGCTCGTCTTGTTGCAGAAAAACTTGGTGTTGAAGCCGAGTTCGTTGTAATCGATTGGGATACGAAAGCAATGGAGCTGGAGTCTAAGAGCATTGACGTTGTATGGAACGGAATGACTCTGACGGATGAAGTGAAAGCTGCCATGACCTGCACCAATGCATACTGCAACAATGCTCAGGTTGTTGTTGTACCTGCTGAATAGGAGTCAATCATATGTTTTGGACAGTTACTCAGTCATTACTTGGCGGTTTGCTGACTACCATTCAGATCTTCTTTCTGACGCTGGTGTTTGCCCTTCCTCTGGGATTGATTCTGGCTTTCGGTTCCATGCATAAATGGAAGGTGCTGCGTTTGCTGATTCAGGTTCTCGTCTGGGTGATTCGGGGAACCCCCCTGATGCTTCAATTGATCATCATCTTTTATGGACCTGGTCTGTGGCTGGGACGTAATATATGGGGCGGAAGTGAAGCAGGACGTATTACGGCCACCGTAGTTGCCTTTACTATTAACTATGCCTGCTATTTCTCAGTCATTTTCAGAGGAGGAATTGAAGGTGTTCCTGTGGGGCAGCGAGAGGCGGGAGAAGTTCTCGGCATGACAAAACGCCAGATTTTCTTCAAGATCACACTGCTTCAGATGGTGAAGCGGGTAGTACCTCCCATGTCCAATGAGATTATTACTCTGGTAAAAGATACCTCCCTTGCCCGTATCATTGCTGCTTACGAGCTGACTTTT
>JAQXIM010000014.1 GCA_029007785.1 Clostridiales bacterium
TATGTGATATACATATATTACAAATTCGATTTAATAATAAGTAAATGGATGGTTTTCGTCAGGATCCCAGGTTGATTTATCCCGGGAATTATACAAAAAAGAATTGGAAAATAGAAAATAACCGTTGAAACTCAAAGGAAATATAAGAAAATAATGGAAAAACGGAAAGAAAGGAAAGAATTCATATTTTTTTAGGCCAATGAAGAAATACGATGGAATAATACTATTTGAAAAGAATTATCAGGTTCAAAAATAGTATTATACAAATGATGAAATTGTGATATGATGGACTTGAATGGATATGCCTTAAGGCAGTGATCGTATAGTTATAAAGAAATTCAGGAGGGTAAGGAATATGAAAGTAGGTATGAGAACCTATGGAGTAGAAAAACTGGGGATTTATTGTCCGAAAGCCGTATATCGTAACCTGAATCCGGCGCAGTTGACGGAGTTTGCACTTCGCCGCGGAGAAGGTTCTTTGAGCAGCACCGGTGCACTGGTAGTAAATACCGGAAGATATACCGGCAGAAGCCCGAAAGATAAATTTATTGTAGATACCCCCACCATCCATGATGATATTCATTGGAATGATATCAATCGTCCTGTCAGCAGAGAAGTATTTGACAAGATCTGGGGAAAAGCTACGGCATATCTGCAGGGAAGAGACGTATTTATTTTTGATGGTATGGCAGGTGCGGATCCTCAGTACACCACAAAATTCCGTGTAATTAATGAGCTGGCCAGTCAGAACCTGTTTATTCATCAGCTGTTGATTCGCCCTACTAAGGAAGAACTGGAAAACTTTGGCGAAGCTGATTTTGTTTTGCTGTGTGTACCTGGTTTCAAGTGCAATCCCATTGTGGACGGTGTACATTCCGAAGCGGCTATTATGATTGACTATGAGCAGCATCGTATCGTTATTGTTGGTACCCGTTATGCCGGTGAGATTAAGAAGAGTATCTTCTCTACCATGAACTACATTCTGCCCAAGTTTAAGAATGTACTTCCCATGCACTGTTCCGCCAATATGGATCCGGTAACGAAAGAATCTGCAGTATTCTTTGGTTTGTCCGGAACCGGTAAGACTACCTTGTCTGCTGATCCGGAAAGAATGCTGATCGGCGATGACGAGCATGGCTGGTCTGATCATGGTATTTTCAACTTCGAGGGCGGATGCTATGCAAAATGTATCGGTCTGGACAAAGAGGACGAACCGGATATTTTCAATGCGATTCGTTTTGGCAGTCTGGTAGAGAATGTTGCATTGGATCCTTTTACCGGTGAACTGGATTTCAATGACGGAAGCCGTACAGAGAATACACGTGCAGGTTATCCGGTTGAATTTATCAGCAATTCGGCAATTCCTGGCGTGGGAGGAATTCCGAAGGTAGTGATCTTCCTGACAGCGGATGCTTACGGTGTACTGCCTCCCATTTCCCGTCTGAACCAGAATGCAGCCATGTATCATTTTGTAACCGGCTTTACTTCGAAACTGGCAGGTACAGAACGTGGAGTCAAAGAGCCTCAGCCCACCTTCTCCACTCTGTTTGGAGAACCCTTCATGCCGATGGATCCTTTGCATTATGCCAATATGCTGGGTGAGCGCATTGAAAAGTACAACACCAGAGTTTATCTGGTAAATACGGGATGGTCCGGCGGTTCTTACGGCGTAGGTAAGAGAATGAATCTGCATTACACCCGTGCCATGATTACGGCTGCCCTGAATGGATCTCTGGAAGAAGTAGAATATGAATTTGATCCGATCTTCCGGGTGGATGTTCCTCAGAGCTGTCCCGATGTTCCCAGCGAACTGCTGAATCCTCGTGCTACCTGGGCAAATAAAGATGCGTATGATAATACGGCAAATGATCTGGCTCGTATGTTCGAGAAGAACTTTGCTGAAAAATATCCTAATATGCCGGAAAATATTGTAAAAGCAGGACCGAAAGCCAGATTTTAATTGGCGAGTCTGATATCTTCCGAATATCGAAGGATGGGAAATAACTGAGATTTATGAGATCCGTTAATAGACAAACCGGGAATCTGCGGTTTGCTGCAATCCGGATTCTGTCATAATGAATCAATAGAGAAAAGATCAAAGGAGAGTCTCTTTGGTCTTTTCTTTTTTTCAGAATGCTGCCGGTTTGTGGGTTCCCATCTATGGAGGCAGGGCTTTACAAGAAGAGCGGGAGCCTTTACAATATGGAGGGAGAAGAACTCAAAATGGTTCTGCAGCCGGGAGGACTTATGAAATATAGAAAAGGAAGCAGCGGAGAAGAACTGTCTGTTCTGGGATATGGAGGTCTTCGATTTACAAAGAAGGGAAATACCATCGATAAAGAAAAGGCAGAACGGGAAATTATGACCGCCATTGGCGGCGGCGTCAATTATCTGGACACGGCCTATACTTACAACGGGAGTGAAGCTTTGATCGGTGAAATTCTGGAACGAAATCAATGCCGGGATCAGGTCTATCTGGCGACAAAACTTCCGTTGTTTCTCATTCGAAATCCCCAGGGAATGGAAAAAGTATTTCAGGAACAGCTGCGTCGTCTTCGAACGGATCATATTGATTACTATCTGATGCATATGCTGAACGATACGGCTACCTGGAAGCGGTTTCAGGATTGGGGAATTGAAGAGTGGATTCGGGAAAAGAAGAACAGTGGCCAGATTGGTCATATTGGATTTTCTTATCATGGAAGTCACGATGAGTTCTGCCATGTGGCAGATGCTTATCCCTGGGAATTTTGTCAGATTCAATATAATTATATGGACGAATATTTTCAGGCCGGACGGCAGGGGCTTCAATATGCCCATTCCAAGGGAATGCATGTGGTAATCATGGAGCCTTTGCGAGGCGGTCGGTTGGTACAGCTGCTTCCGTCCACAGTCAGGGATATTTTTCAGCGGGAGGGAGAACGAAGTCCCGCTGCCTGGGCATTTCGCTGGCTTTATGATCAGCCGGAGGTAACGACGGTTCTTTCCGGTATGAATACTTTGGAAATGGTGGAAGAAAATCTTCGGATTGCAGAGGAAGCGGATGTACATTGTATGACCGAGAGGGAACATGCGGTTCTCAGGGAAGTCCGGAGAGAACTGGAACGAACGGTCCTTGTCAAGTGTACAGGCTGTGCTTACTGTATGCCCTGTCCTCAGGGAGTAGATATTCCGGGCACGTTTCGCTGTTACAATATGACAACAACAGAAGGTATCCGCTCTGCAAAAACGGATTATCGACGGAGTTCCCTGATGCGGAGAAATCCAAGCTCTGCCTCACGGTGTATTGGATGTGGGAAATGTGAGAAGCATTGTCCTCAGGAAATACCGATTCGGGAAGAATTGAAAAAGGCGGCAGGAAAGCTGGAGGGACCTATGTATCAGTTATGGAAGACAGCGATCCATTTGGGCCGGTTTTATTAGCGGATTTGTCCATGAATATGATTTGAAAAAGACAACGGAAAAGACAACGGAAAAGCTGCCTGCAGAGGCGTGGGAAGGAGTTACGGTGAAAAATATCAGAATTAGAGACATAGTGGAAGCAACGGGAGGAAGACTGCTTTGCGGCGACCCCGAAACTTTGATCGAAAATATCAGTATTGACTCGAGAACCATGAAGGGAAAGGACATTTTTGTACCTATTATTGGTGCAAAAGTGGATGCTCATCGATTTATCCAGGGGGCTTTTCAGGCAGGAGCGATTGCGTCATTTACGTCGGAACATCAGCAGATGGAAGACAGTCATCCCTGGATTTATGTGGAAGATACGGTGAAGGCATTACAGGATCTGGGAGCTTATTATCGGAAGAAAATTACCTTCCCCATCGTTGGAGTAACGGGAAGTGTGGGAAAGACCACCACCAGAGAAATGATTGTGGCAGCTCTTTCAGCAGAAAAACGAGTAACCAGTACCAGTGGAAACAGTAATGGTCAGCTGGGGGTTCCGCTTACTCTCTGTGAAATGGATCTGGATGCAGATATTGCTGTACTGGAGATGGGAATGAGTGAGCCCGGGGAAATGGCCCGGATCGCAGCAGTGGCAAAGCCGGATCTTGGCGTTGTAACAAATATTGGCGTTTCTCATATTGAAAATCTTGGTTCCCGGGATAATATTTGTCGGGAGAAAATGCATATGGCAGATGGATTTTCTTACGATAATGTCATGATCCTGAATGGAGATGATGATATTCTTCCCGGATTCCAAACCTCCGGTCAGTATCGGAAAGTCTATTATGGTCAGGGAGAGAATTGTCAGTATCGGGCGGAGAAAATCCGGACGGAAGAGGGAAGAACCTGTTTTACAGCGAATATTGACGGAAGACAGATGGAACTTTCTTTGGCGGTTCCGGGGGTTCACCATGTTATGAATGCTTTGGCAGCTCTGGCAGTTGCCCATATTTGCGGTGTGGATCTGGAAAAGGCAGGAAAGAAACTGGAAGAATTTCATGGATTTGCCCGCAGACTTCAGATTATTACCAAAGATGATTATACATATGTGGATGATACCTATAATGCCAGCCCGGATTCCATGAAGGCGGCGCTTCAGGTTCTGGACTCCATTTCCACCCAGGGACGGAGAATTGCTGTCCTTGCGGATATGCTGGAACTGGGACCAAATTCTCCTCGCTTTCATTATGAAGTAGGTGTATATGGCAGAGAACTGAAGATTGATCAGGTTTTTGTAATCGGCGAACTTGCTGCCCATATTGGAAAGGCCTTCCAGGAAAAAGGAATTTCCGCGGTATTCTGTGAAGGTAATCAGGAAGCAGCAGCAAAAATTCTTGAATACCGTAAACCGGGAGATGTGATTCTGCTGAAAGGATCTAACGGAATGCACCTGGGAGAAGTTCTTCAGGCGATTACAGAGTGAGGGAAAAGATTGAAATTTGCAAATGTAATTGTGGATATCTCCCACCAACGGGTGGATCAGACCTTTCAATATCGAATTCCCGAGGAACTTCAGGGAAAAGTCAAGGTAGGTATGCCGGTGCTGGTACCTTTTGGCGGTGGTGGGAGAAAAGTGAAAGGCTTTTTAGTAGAACTGACGAATGTTCCGGAGTTTGATGAGGAACGGCTGAAGGATATTGAGATGGTGGAAGAAAAGGGGAACGTCATCGAAGATCAATTGATTCAGCTGGCATCCTGGATGAAAGAAACCTATGGCTGCACCATGATCCAGGCGCTGAAGACAGTGCTGCCTTCGAAGCGGAGAGTGAAATCCAGAAAAGCCCGGGTCAGTCAGACGTCATTGCCGGAGGATGAGGAGTGGCATCCGGAACCGGCCCCTTCATTGAATGAAGAGCAAAGTCGGGCTGTGGAAGGGATCTGGCAAGAGATTCATGGAGAAAAGCCTCGTCCCTGTCTTCTGTTCGGTGTGACGGGAAGCGGCAAGACAGAAGTATACATGGAACTGATCTCCAGAATGGCAGCAGAAGGCCGCCAATCCATTCTGCTGATTCCGGAAATTTCCCTGACTTATCAGAATCTTCAAAGGTTTTATCGTCGGTTCGGCAGAAGAGTGGCAGTAGTCAATTCCAGATTGTCAGAAGGGGAAAAGTTTGACAGTATGGAAAAGGCACGAAAGGGAGAAGTGGATCTTATCATTGGTCCCCGCTCTGCTTTATTTGCACCCTTTCCCAGACTGGGTTTAATCCTTGTGGATGAGGAACATGAGACTGCTTATAACAGTGAAACTTCTCCGCGATACCACGGGGTGGAAACGGCAATTGCCCGGGCCGGATTGGCAAATGCCGGTATCGTTCTGGGAAGTGCTACTCCCTCCATGGAATCCTTTGATGCGGCCATGGATCGCCGCTATGCTGTTTTTCCGCTCCGGAAAAGAGCAAGATCGGGAAGTGTTCTCCCGCAAGTGGATGTGGTGGATATGAGGGAGGAGCTTCGGGAAGGAAATAAAAGCATTTTCAGCGGGACTCTGGCTCAGAGTATCCGGGAAAGACTGGAGAAAAAAGAGCAGATTATTCTGTTTCTGAACCGCCGTGGCTACGCCGGATTCATTTCCTGCCGATCCTGCGGAACGGTAATGAAATGCCCGCATTGTGATGTATCTCTTACATCCCATCGGGGCGGAAGGCTGGTATGTCATTACTGCGGTTATGAACGCCCCATGCCGGATCGATGTCCGTCCTGCGGCTCTCCTTATATCGCCGGGTTTGGTATCGGTACCCAGAAAGTGGAAGCGATGATTAGCCGTGAGTTTCCGGAAGCCAGAGTTCTTCGGATGGATCTGGATACCACAGGAAAAAAAGACAGTCATTCCAGAATCCTGTCTGCCTTTGCCGGAGGAGAGGCAGATATTCTTCTGGGAACCCAGATGATCGTAAAGGGACATGATTTTCCAAAGGTTACACTGGTGGGAATTCTGGCAGCCGACTTGTCTCTTTACAGCAGTGATTTTCGATCTGCCGAGAGGACCTTTCAGCTGCTGACGCAGGCAGCAGGACGGGCAGGCAGAGCCGGCAGCAGGGGGAATGTAGTGATTCAGACCTATAATCCGGAGAATTATGCGGTCAGCCTGGCGGCAAAACAGGATTACATTACTTTCTATAAACAGGAAATCCAGTACCGGAAAATGATGGGTTATCCTCCCGCCGGTGAAATGATGTCCCTTCTGATTACCAGTCCTCAGGAAGAAACCGCGGAAGAATTTGCTCAGAGGCTTGTTCGTGATATTCGGAGGGAATTTATTCGGGAAGCACCTGTATTGATTGGTCCTGCCGATGCCGGTATTGCCAAGATTCAGGATTTGTATCGAAAACGAATCTATGTGAAGCATGGAGACCGTCAGGTTCTTCTGGATATCCGTGATTTTGCCGTCCGGTTTACCGGCTGTGAACTTCAGATAGATATTCTGTAAGGATATGGGAAGAGCCATGGAGACAGTCTATGATGAATTTCTTACAGAAATCTTAGAGTTTTATTGGCTTGGATTCCATGGTTTGACAAAAGGAAAAAAGTCGCTTATAGTAAATAACAAGATATCATCATAAAATAAAAGGAAATGATTCGGTGATTTCGAACCGTTTCTTTTGGCGGAAGACGAGAAAGCAAAGAGAAAGAGTAAAGAGAAAGAGTAAAGGAAATTAATATGAGCATTCGTAATATTCGGGAACTTGGAGATGAGATTCTTCGTAAAAAAAGTAAAGAAGTCAGGGAAATGACGCCCAGACTCCAGACTCTGGTGGAAGATATGCTGGAGACGATGTATGAATCCTATGGAGTAGGTTTGGCTGCACCTCAGGTTGGTGTTTTGAAACGGCTTGTTGTGATTGATGTGGATGATGGACAAGGCCCCATCGTTATGATTAATCCGGAGATTCTGGAAACTTCCGGAAGTCAGACCGGAGAAGAGGGGTGCCTCAGCGTACCAGGCAAGCATGCCCAGGTTACCCGTCCGGATTATGTAAAAGCAAAAGCTTTGGATATTAATATGGAACCTTTTGAGATAGAGGGAACAGGACTTCTTGCCCGCTGTATTCTTCATGAGTGTGATCATTTGGATGGCATCATGTACGTGGATAAAGCAGAGGGACCTATTCTTAATAACGAAGAAGAGTAAAAAAATGTCTCCTGTTCTGAATGATCGGGGGACTTTTTTTCAGGTAAGCTTCAAGGGGAATACGGAAAGTTTGCCTGCATAAAAAGGAACAGAGCAGAGATAAGCTGGGAGGAATGGGTATGAATTATGAATTCAAAAAAAACAAATGGTACGGTATGGTTTGTCTTCTCTTGACGGTAATGTTCCTGGGAGTCGGCTGCGGGAAAAATCAGGCAGTATCCTCTTCCCTGGTGAATGAATCGGAAAAAACAGCGATGGAAGAAACGGTTCCGGCAACGGAGGAAGTGGTGGATCCGTCCTGGCCAAAAGCCCTTGAGGCAAGCCAGGTGGATGAGGAAGATCCGTCCATTCACTATGTTTCTCTGGACTTTTTGGAAAAGAATCTGGCCTACAGTCTTGTACAGTGGGGCGATCGAATCCTATTGATCGGAACAGAGGTTATATTGGATGAAAGTGCTGCGGAGCAGGAACCCAGCGGAGATTGGGAATACGAGTGTGAAGAGGATCATATAACAGGAATGAGGTATTTCTGTTACTTGTATGATCCGCTGTATCACCGGTTGGTCTCCGAAATGACCCTGGAAACCGGTGCTTACAGTATGCATAGCATTTCCGGAGATTCTTTTATTATCCTGGATATGGATCAAAGGAAACTGTATATAATGGATGAAAATCTCAATTCTCAGGAATATTTCCTGCCGGATCTGGACTCCAATGGTTATTTCAGTTCCATTAATCAGACGTTTTTGTATACCTCCGATCAAAAACTATATATGAGAAAACTGGAAAACGGTGTCCTGGGGGAAAAGAAGCCTCTGCTGGATGATACTGCCTATCCGATTCTCTACACTTTATCCCTGGATGGAAAATCTGTTTTTCTGACGGCGACGAATTCCGGCACCATGGAGGAGGAATACTGGGTTCTGGATACAGCGGACGGAAGTGTCTTGTATCGTGGAGATTCCACCGGTTACTATTATATGTTGTCCCTATCCGGCGATACCTGCTTTTCCCGGGATGAGAGTGCTCCCGGATGCCGTTATGGCTGGTGGAATCTGGAAAAGCAGGAATGGCGGGAATTCTATGCCCAGGAAGACGGCGAGTATTATTATGAATGGCAGGCAGGATTGCTGATAGAAAAAAGAAATCTGTATTCACAAAGTGACGATGCCGAGAATAACTGGAAGGTAGAGTGGAAGGTTTATGATGAGGACGGCAGGCCTCTGAGTCAAATGGAACGTACATACGGCGATACCGATTGGTATCAATCAGATGGAAGAGTTTATTTGGAAGACTGTCAGTGCCTGGTATTTGCGGAGTATTCTGATGTGAGCGGATTCCGTCTCATTTTCTGGGATCTTCGACAGGCTGACGGGGAGAATTTCGAAGCCCTGGATATCATGGAACCGGGAGAGTTAAGCAAACCGGTTTTGGAGGGAAAAGTGGCAGAAAAGGTGGCAGAATTGGAAGAAAAATATGAATTCCGGATACATTGCGGCGAAGACTGTCCGGAAAGCTTTGTGGATTATATTCCGGAACCGGAAACCGATCCGGATCTGATTCTTTATTCTCTGGAACAGCTGGAAATCATTCTGGAACGGTTCCCCGAAGGATTTGTACAGCAGCTCCCCTTTGGGTCTTACCATCAGCTGCATATTTATCTCACCGGTACTTTGACCGGAAATGGTGACTATGCTCTGGATACGGCAGGAGGTTTAGTAAACGAGGAAGATGGACAGCTGATTCTGGCAGCAGATATTCGCCAGAGTTATTCTTTGAATACTACCTTCAGTCATGAACTGTCCCATGTAATTGAACGAAAACTGGAGTATCGATCCCGGTTTGTGGAAGATGCGGTATTTTCTGAACAACGATGGGAATCATATAATCCTGATGATTTTGCTTATCGTTATTCCTATACGGATGCAGAAACATCAGACGAGTATTATTGTTATCAACCCGGCGGAGAAGACGATACCTATTTTATTGATTCCTACAGTACCACCTATCCAACGGAAGATCGGGCCCGGATTTTTGAGTATGCCATGACGAGACAGGATATGGATGCAGGATATTTTGATTATTCTCCGATTCGTGAGAAACTCAAATACTATTCCGAAGCCATCCGTGACGGAATGGATACGGAAGGCTGGCCGGAGGTTACCGTTTGGGAAGAGTGCTGTCAGCAGGAGGAATAAATCGGCAAGGCAATTTATCGTAATATGGTTTCAAAAAAGAATTAATTGCACAATGATTCTCAATACAGGGAATATTCATGTAAAATGGAAAACAAAACTCTGAAATTTCTATAAAAATTATCATATCCTTGGAGGCAAAACTTGTTTTGCCTCCAACATCATGTTATGATAATATTTAAGATTGTTAAAATGTTGTTTGGAAGAAAAATGGATCTGGAGGTAAAAAGCAGTATTGATTTTCACTGTGGATCCGTAAAATGAAATGGTGGAGACCATAAGTATGAGGAGATGGTATACCTGAGTATGTTGGAAAGAGTTACTTATACCAAAGAAGAAATAGAATCCCGTGTTAAGGTTCCGGCCATTGTGGAAGTTGAATTAAAGCATCTGGTAGAAGAACGTCTGAAGCAATGCGGTCTGTACTATCGGATTTTCTCCCGAATTAAAACGGCAGATTCTCTGGCAAGAAAGTATCAGATCAAGGAATACAATGAAAAGAAAAAAATTCAGGATCTTGTGGGACTTCGGATTGATGTTTATTTTGAAGACGATTTACGCGTGTGCCAGCGAATGATGGAGAATATGTTTGATCTGGTAGAGTGGGCGGAAACAGAACAAAATGAAATAGAATTTAAGCCGGTAAAAATTAATGGTGTTTTTCGTCTGCCTTCCTATTTGAGCAAACAGATTTCTGCAGAGACCTGGGGCATGTGTATTGATGATACGGTGGAAATTCAGCTGAAAACAGTGTTTTTTGAAGGATGGCATGAGATTGAACATGACATGAAGTATAAGGGCGGTGAACTGTGGCTGGGGAAGAACAGTTTTGCCCGTTACTTTAACAGTATTCTTGCCACCCTGGAATTGTGCGATAAATCTCTGGTTACTCTGTTTGAGAATCTGGGACATGACTTATACAAAGAAGGGAACTGGGCTGGGATGATGAAAGCCCACTATCGCCTGAAAATGGAAGAGAGACCCATGTATCCCGAGCTGGAGCAGCTTCTCAGCGAGGATCGCAGCGAGAAAAACCTGGGAAAACAGCTGTTTAAAACAAATCGTCAGGTTCTTATCGATGCTTTGCTGAATCAGCCCAGAAGAGTACCGATCAATGTCAATACGATTGTTGCCCTGGTTAATCAGGCGGTAATTCATGATGAAAGACTGGAAACGCTTTTTCATGAGAAAGATGTGTTTGATGACGGCAACGAGCAGCTGGGAGAAGAACTCTCTTTCCATCGCATGGAACCTTTACGTAAATCACCGGTATTCCATGCGAAAGTCAACCTGAGTACTTATCGTTATGATCGCCATGCCGGATGTCTGGAGGCAGCGAGATTGGCCTATCAGTGGATTTATGAGAAATATGGCAGACTTTTTGCCAACCTTCCCATGCATCCCACTACTTTGGAGCGGAATATGCTGGGCTATCGAATCATTTTCCAGTACGAACCGGATCGGGATTACTGGAAACTGTGTGCCACAAACGTGGATCTGGAAGCACCGGGACAGGTGTGGGTTGTGAATGCGGAATGCTATCTGGCAGATAATGGAAAACAGATGCTGGAAGTCAGCAATGCTTATGCCGTAGCAGAAGAAAGAAAAAATCTGAACCGTTATTTCAGCTGTCCTCGTTTCTATTCCAATATTGCCGATCGGATTGGTGTTTTTGATGTACGTTACTGCTCCACCTCCCGAAGAATCCTGCGAAGCAATCAGATCAGAAAAATTGCAGATTTGATCCGAAGCACGGAACGTACATTCCCTGTTTGTCTTTTCTTTTCTGCAGAACGGGAAAATGGTTGGCTCAATGAGGATTGGCTGGATGCTTTCCGGGTATATGATTTTACCCGTATGGCAGGAAGATATACCCACATTTATACAGGAAATCTGGAGATGGGAAGATTGTTGATGGAAGCCCTTGGGCTGGAGTGGTCGGAAGAACCGGGAGCTTACGTGTTCCGTACCGGTTACTGTGATGAATACGGCCAGGTGAATCCCATACTTTGCGAATGTTATCGGGAAGATGACATTAAGAATTGCAGTTATGGCAGACATCAGCGTACCAATGAGGGGAGACGGTATGGCATTTTGAAGGGCGGTCAGGCCTTCTATTATAAAATGCTCTATGAGATGCGAAGTGAAATAACAGAATAATTCCGGTTCAGCCGATCATTCTGATTCGTGATAACATATCATTGTCCTTGATTTTTGTGTACAGACCCATAGTGCGGAAATTTTGCAAAACTGATGAGAGGAATATTTATGAAAGTATTGATCATTGGTGACCGACGGCGGTATGAAAGGTATAATCCAGAAGAGGGATTCTG
>JAQXIM010000015.1 GCA_029007785.1 Clostridiales bacterium
CCATCGCTGTTGTGATACCACAGCACTTGTCAGGAGTATTTCTGAAACCTTAAACGGTTGGGACGATTGAAACTATTTGTGTTTGGTTCTGAAAACGGTGCCTGCTGGGATATAGTACTCTTTTCGGCAAGTGACATTCCGAAAAGCAGTCCCGGAGGGGACAACCCCTCCGGGCACATAGCAAAATTCAGCTGAGACAGGATTGTATTACCTCGGTGCCAGATACTATGATCCTAATATCGCTCGATTTATCAGTGCAGATGAATCAGCATTATTATTAGCCGGCAGTGATTCGATAGGAAACAAGAATCTGTACTTGTATACAGAGAATAATCCTGTTGGGCAGAAAGATGAAAAGGGTCATGTACCGATTGCGTTTGTTGGAATTTGTGCTTTGGCTGGCGCTGTTGCAGACGTAGCTTCTGTATTTCTTGATGATTGCATTGCGAATAAAGATAAGGATCAAAAAACGTGGAGCAGTTGGCAAACCTATGTAGGTGCAACAGTAGGAGGTGCAGTGGGAGGAGTGCTGCGGTCAAGTATGGGAGTATATGAATTTGGAGACGATATGGCAATTACATTAATTTCCAGTACGACGGCAAGCCTGGTTACACAAACACTTGAAAAACTCACAATACCGGAAAAACGAGACCAATCTATAGGATCAATTATTGGATCATCGTTTAAGACGGGAATTACAGATACTATTAAAAGCGGAGCGATTGGTGCTTGCACCGGTGGTATATTTAAAGGTATAAAACCAATAAAATCAGAACTATTAGGAAAAGATTGGATAAGATCACGAACTGGAAAATGCTATGGGACGAGATTCAGAACGTGGGGCACAATGGGAATACGGTATTTTTTAAGGAATATTTCGGATAGTTTTTGTTTCTCAGCGGCAAGAAGATTATATAATCAGGCCAGGAAATAAATTCATATACCTTCAAGGATGTAGTGTGCCGTGTTCAGGAGTATGAAATTGTATCATGTGTAAGAAGCAGCTCTGGTATGAATGAAGGTGCGTATAAGTATCATATAGTATGATTCCAAGGTATTCTTCATCATACCAGAGATACCGTACGAAAAAAAGACGAAAGTAAAATGCATCAGATGCATATTCAGAAGGAGAGATATATGGACGAAAATGTGAATGGAACACAAGGCGACAGCAAGAAAAAGCAATCAGACGAAATTCCAATAGAGCTATGGTCTATCGGATCCCGTCCTTCTTATCATAATTCATACGCGGATAGAGAAAGTGAGAAAGAACGTGAAGAGTTACGAAAGCTGTATGGGTATAAAGAAGATGATCCGGACTATCTGTTCATGAGTAAAGGGATCGAGGACATAGGTAAGGGGATCGAGAAATGGCAGGAAAAACGAAAGAAGAAGAAAATTTTAAGGAAAGCAAAGAGGAAGACCGCTAAGGGACGAAAACAAATTGAAAAAATCGGCAGGGAGCAGACAGGTGTTATGATCACCAGGGTCGACCTGCATGCATTTTTCGCGGAAAAGAAGCCATTCAGGCTGATTCTCAGAATCGGTACAGAACCATATGAGATTGGATATCGATTTGCGGAGACATGTTCACGAACGAAGTATTTTGAACGTTTTTACTGCAAAAACCAGCTTATTGATATGTGGTATAATGGTTTTTCATATCAACGCAGTCTGGATGAATTTTGGGAACAATTTGAAGAAATTGCATATGGTCAGAATGAATTTGAATTGCTCCGATTCGATGGAGTAAAGGTTGATAAAACGAATTGGAAGAAAACAGGGCAATTTGAAGGGCTGGACTTTTTGGAAGCAGAGAAATTCAAACGGATGCTTTTTGGGGGAGGATTTGTCCTGCCTTTGATAGGAATTGCATCTCTTTACACTGGTCATTTTCTGTTTGAAGCTGATATGCATTTCACTATTTCTCTGTTAAAAGGTTATCCCCGCATACTGATTGAGAGCTTTTGTATAATTATTTGCAGGGTGGTGATACTGCTGCTGTGGTTTGTGGGCGCAATTTCGCTTGCAGGATGGTTATTTGAGGTGATTCCTATGGCATTCTTCACTAATTCTGATCGCGGGAAAAAGAAAAAAGCCAGGAACTGGTCTTTTTATACACCGGATTATGTGTATGAGAAAATGCAGAAAGAAAACCAGACAACAGCGATGTATCAGGGAAAAGAAATCCGTATAGTACACCATATGTCATCTCGTGACACAGATTATTCGAGTATTCCAAGAGAGTATATAGACAGTGATCTGCTTATTCTGGATAAAGACGAGGATTGTGTTGAGGATATGTATGTAGTTGGAGATCAGAGCTTCTTTTTTAAAGAAGATTTTCTTCAGGCGCTTAAGAGCCTGGATGAGGGGCAGGGAATCTGTTGTTTTGAACTGAGGGATCCGATTTTGATACCTCGCAGTTAAGACATGTCAATGATACAATTTTCCCAAAAATATGCTTCCTGTCCAGAGAACGGAAACGGCTGCCTGCAAGGCAGGAGATCGTGATAAAGCGTGTCGTCGAAGGAAGAGAACAGGGACAAGTTTTGAACCCGGACTGAAATAGTGTTGACGCGGAGATAAATGCTTTTTATAATAATAACAGACATCCGGGACGTGCATCACATGTGCTCCCGGATTCTCTTTTCTCCGATACTTTCCGTATGGTGTTCCGGCTGCTTTCTTTGTCTGTTTTGCAGAACGGTTTATAGAAAGTATTTTGAAATTCTTCGGGGAGAAGTGTTTTTGGTTGACAGTGCGGGTAAAAAGTATTATGATTAAAACGAACACTCGTTCGAATGGAGGACATAATCATGGTGAAAGAAGATAAATTGAAAGCATTGGATGCGGCGATGACCCAGATTGAGAAAGCTTATGGAAAAGGTTCTGTGATGCGTCTGGGTGATGCTACTGCACATATGAATATTGAAACAATTCCCACCGGTTCGCTGAGTCTCGATATTGCATTGGGGCTGGGAGGAGTGCCCAGGGGACGTATTATTGAGATCTATGGACCGGAATCCAGTGGTAAGACAACCGTTGCCCTTCATATGATTTCCGAAGCTCAGAAGAGAGATGGAATTGCAGGATTTATTGATGCAGAGCATGCTCTGGATCCTTCTTATGCAAAGAGTATCGGTGTGGATGTGGATAATCTTTATATTTCTCAGCCGGATAACGGAGAACAGGCTCTGGAGATTGCAGAGACCATGGTTCGTTCCGGAGCTCTCGATATTGTGGTTATTGACTCAGTGGCAGCATTGGTTCCCAAGGCAGAGATTGATGGTGAGATGGGAGATGCTCATGTGGGTCTTCAGGCCAGACTGATGTCTCAGGCTCTTCGTAAATTAACGGCTGTCATTTCCAAGTCCAACTGTGTTGTGATTTTTATTAATCAGCTTCGTGAAAAAGTTGGTGTTATGTTTGGAAACCCGGAGACCACCACCGGCGGTCGTGCGCTGAAGTTTTATTCCTCCATTCGTCTGGATGTCAGAAGAATTGAGGCATTAAAGCAGAGCGGTGAGGTTGTGGGAAACCGTGTACGTGTAAAGGTTGTAAAGAACAAAGTAGCTCCGCCATTCCGTGAGGCAGAATTTGATATTATGTTCGGTAAGGGAATTTCCAAAGAAGGAGATATCCTGGATCTGGCAGTGAATTTTGATATTGTGGACAAGAGCGGTGCCTGGTATGCCTACAATGGCTCCAAGATCGGACAGGGACGTGAGAATACCAAGGAATATCTGCGAACGAATCCTTCTGTTTGCCGGGAGATTGAACAGAAAACACGGGCAGTCTGCGGTTTGCCCTGTGAAGGCAGCATCGAAGCGGCGGCAGGCGTTTCCGAAGCAGAAGAATAGGGGCGTTTTTGTGCAGCTTTTTTGATATGACATTACCGTTGACCGAAGGCTTGAGAGAGATTCCCTGACAGAAAAACAGAGAGACTTCATCATCTTTAAGGAAGATTTATACAGCAGAGGGAATTCCTGATGGAAAAATCTTGACAGGATTATAAAAAAAGTTTAAAATCAATATGTTGTATTGAACCCAAATGGTGGTGATACGTGATGCTGTCCGTCAGGACAAACCGCAAAAGGGAATTTTTGTACAATGAAAACTAAATAAGGAGGTGCTCCTGTGACTACTACAATAATCGCTGTTGTAATTGCGATTTGTGTTACAGCTGCTATTACTTGGTTTGTTGCCTCTGCCTATCGGACTCAGATATATGAGAAAAAGATTGGAACTGCTGAAGATAAATCAAGAGAAATAATAGACAAAGCTTTACGGGAAGCCGAGACGAAGAAGAGGGAGGCTCTGTTGGAGGCCAAAGAGGAAAACATGAAGGCCAAAAACGAACTGGAAAAAGAATCCAGAGAGAGAAGAGCAGAGCTTCAGAAATCGGAACGTCGTCTGGTGAACAAAGAAGAGAGCTTGGATAAAAAGCTGGAAGCGATGGAACGCAAGGAGAACAGTTTTGCTGCACGGGAAGAGAAGCTGAACAAGAAGGCTCAGGAAGTGGAAGCAATGCTGGCGAAAGAACAAGAGGAACTGGAGCGAATTTCTGGACTTACCTCCGAACAGGCAAAAGCATATCTGCTGCAGACTGTGGAAGAAGATGTCAAGCATGATACCGCTAGAATGATCAAGGAACTGGATGCCAGAGCAAAAGAAGAAGCTTATAAGAAGGCAAGAGAGTACATCATTACTGCCATTCAGAAGTGTGCTGCCGATCATGTGGCAGAGACTACAATTTCTGTAGTACAGCTTCCGAACGATGAGATGAAAGGCCGGATTATTGGTCGGGAAGGCCGTAATATCCGTACTCTTGAGACTTTAACGGGAGTGGATCTGATTATCGATGATACTCCGGAAGCCGTTATTCTGTCGGGATTTGATCCGATGAGAAGAGAAGTGGCAAAAATTGCTCTGGAAAAACTGATTTTGGACGGACGTATTCATCCGGCCAGAATTGAAGAGATGGTGGAAAAAGCTCAGCGTGAAGTAGAGGCCATGATCCGTGAAGAGGGTGAGGCTGCTGCGCTTGAGGTTGGTATTCATGGTATCCATCCGGAATTGATTCGTTTGCTGGGTAAGATGCGTTTCCGTACCAGTTATGGTCAGAATGCATTGAAACATTCTGTTGAAGTGGCTCATCTGTCTGGCCTTTTAGCCGGAGAGATGGGATTGGATATCCGGATTGCAAAGCGTGCCGGATTGCTTCATGACATTGGAAAGAGTCTGGATCATGATATGGAAGGGTCTCATGTTCAGATTGGTGCAGATCTTTGTAGAAAGTATAAAGAGTCTGCGATTGTTATTAATGCTGTTGAATCCCATCATGGGGATACCGAACCTACTAGTTTGATTGCTTGTATTGTTCAGGCTGCAGATACGATTTCTGCTGCCAGACCGGGTGCTCGGAGAGAGACACTGGAAGCTTATACCAATCGACTGAGACATTTGGAAGAAATTACTAATTCCTTCAAGGGAGTAGAGAAATCTTTTGCTATTCAGGCAGGAAGAGAAGTTCGAGTAATGGTAATTCCGGATCAGATTAATGACGATGACATGGTATTGTTGGCTAGAAATATTTCCAAGCAGATTGAAGATGAATTGGAATATCCTGGTCAGATCAAAGTCAATGTTATTCGAGAGTCCAGAGTTACAGATTATGCAAAGTAAGAAAATTAAGACAGCTGAGGAAGACATATCTTCAGCTGTTTTTCTTTTACAATGGAATTTGCGATTTTTCGCGTCTGTTCTTCGGAGAGAACACTTGGATTGGATATGGATAAGATAATAGGAGGAGAATATGAAACCCATTGAACGTTTGGATCGAAAATTGGCTTATGAGGGAAAAGTAATTCGCGTCTATACTGATACTGTGAAATTGCCCAACGGTAAGGTATCGGAATGGGATTATATCGGTCATGTTGGGGCAGCAGCAGTACTTCCTGTTATGCCGGATGGAAAGATTCTTATGGTTCGGCAATATCGGAATGCTCTGGATCGCTTTACCCTGGAACTTCCCGCAGGTAAACTGGACGATCCGGAAGAATCGATGAAAGTTTGTGCCGCTCGGGAACTGGAAGAGGAAACCGGATATCACAGTGATAATCTGGAACCCTTACTTACATTGAATACCACTGTGGCTTTCTGTAATGAGAAAATCGGTATATTTATTGCCCGGGATCTCGTTTCAACCAAGCGTCATTTGGATGATGAGGAAGATATTGAAGTGGAAGCATATTCCCTGGATGCTTTATGTGAAATGATTGACCGTCAGGAAATGACGGACAGCAAAACGGTGGCAGCCATTCTGGCTTATCGGAATAAATATGGAAAATGAGGATCGGAAAACGCAAAGAAGGATGACACCAGGAATCAGAAAATAAGGGACAGATAATGAAAACCGAAAATAAAAACCAAAAATAGAAACCTAAAATGAAAACAGAAAATAGAAACCCAAAAGGAAAACTGAAAAGGAAAATCGAAAAGGAAAACTGAAAAGGAAAACCGGGAGTGAGTCTTCCCGGGGGAAAAGGGTCAAATACTTTTGACCCCAACATCATATATATAAATAAAAAAGAAAGGCGTATTGTCTTGGGTGAAAGGATTTCTGGCCGGGGGAAAAATGCAGCTGCTTTCATGGTGGGAATGCTTCTGGGAACCTGGTTTGGCAATGGCTCTGCATTGGATTTGGTATATGAGATTGGAATATTTTCTTCCGAATATTTCACTTGGCTTCAGCAAAGAAATCCGGAAGACCTGCGGAATATTTTCCTGTTTCTAATGTTGTTTCGGGGGCTGCCTTTGGTGTTTATTCTGGTGATTCCACGGGGGAAAGCCATTCTGTTCCGTGTTCTACTGTTTTTGTATGGTTTCTCTGTTTCTGTTGTGGGATCCGTTACCCTGCTTTTGCTGGGACTTCGTGGAGCTCTTGTCTTTCTGACCATGCTTTTTCCCCATGGAGTCTTTTATGTGATTCTTCTCTATCAGATTGAAAAAGAGCTGTATGTGGGAATCCGTGGAAAATGGATGATTCAGAGGTGGTTGTTTTTGTTGTCTCTTCTGATTTTTGCAGCAGCATCGGAGGCTTGTCTTCATCCTCAGATTATGAAATGGGTGCTGAATACCATACCGATGTCAGGATCATAATGAAGGAAGGCCTCTTTTCGAGGAAAACAGAGAAGCCCATCTGCATAAGATTACAAAAAATCTTCAGCGAAGGTCCCCCGGACAGACAGGGGGCGCTGAAGATTTTTTCTAAAGATCAGGAGGCCTGGAGAGCAGTGGAGAGGAATTTTTGAAGTGTGTCTATGAAGGCAGCTTCTTTGATATCTTCTGTGGTGACAATATCAACCGTTCCGATTATTTTTCCGTTCATATGATACTCCAGAGAACCGATGACGGTTCCTTTTTCGGTGGGAGCTTTTATGATGTCCGGAAGCTGAAGTACTTTTTCGATCTGGGAAAAATCTTCCTTGGTGGTGCTCAGGTAGGAGAATGGTTCTTTATATTCGATGGAAGCCTGATCCTGTTTTCCGAAATCTACGGGAAGTGTTGGAAGCGGATCTCGATCCGAGTCTTCGTCCTGATAAAGAGAGCAGTTGGCAAAACCGTAGTTCAGGAGGGTGGAAGCTTCGGAAAACCGGATTTTGTAATTGGGGGCGGCCATGATAACGGCAATCAACTGGATGCCGTTTTGCTCTGCTGTTCCGGAAAAGCAGTATTTGGCCCGGCTGGTGGAGCCTGTTTTCAGACCGGTCACCCGAAAGCCAGTATTCATTTTCAGAAGTTTATTGGTGTTGGACAAGGTAAACTCTGAGCTGCCCTGTCGTGTCGTGTGAGTAATATTCTCCATCCAGATGGTGGAATAATTGGTGATTTCCGGATGTTCCCAGATCAGGGCGCGGCTCATGATTGCCACGTCTCTGGCTGTGGTTAAATGGGCAGGGGAATCTGTCAGGCCGCAGCAATCTTCAAAATGAGTACCTGTCATTCCCAGTTCGGAAGCACGTTCGTTCATCTGTCGGACAAATTCTGCTTCGCTTCCTGCCAGATATTCGGCCATGGTGACAGAAGCATCATTTCCCGAGGCGATAACAATACATTTGATCAGTGTCTCAACAGTCTGCTGTTCTCCTTCTTCCAGAAATACCTGGGAGCCACCCATGGATTTTGCATAAGCACTTGTTGTTACCATATCATCCAGGTGAATCTTCCCATCATCCAGCGCCTCGAAAATGAGAAGAAGTGTCATGATTTTTGTGATGCTGGCAGGGGACAAAGCTTCGTCGGCGTTTTTTTCGAACAGAATCGTGCCGGTAGACGCCTCCATCAGGAGAGCCGAGGCAGCAGTAATTCCCAGATCCGGACCGGAAAAAGTGCTGGTGTTCTCATCACTGGTGTTTTCATCACTGGTGTTCTCATCGCTGCTGTTCTCTGCACTGCTGCTTTCGTCGCTGTTGTCCGAAGTATTATTTACATTGTTAATATTTGGGATATTGGCAATCTTTGATTCTGAAATGGAAAAAGGCTGACGGTACGTCTGAAGCGGCTGAGCCAGGCTGCAGGTGGTGAAAAGAAGGGAAACAAGAATCGTCACAAAAAGACAGAGCAGTCGGGAACGTATCATGATAACTCCGTTTTTTATCCAATATATGAGGCTGTTTCAAATCTATGCGGGAAACCTATGCGGGAAACCTATGCGGGAAATTCATGCGGGAAACCTATGCGGGAAATCTATACGGGAAACCTATGTGGGAAATCCATGCGGGAAATCTCATCGGAAGCTGCTGTGGAAGCGGCGGGATAACACAGAGAGATGGGATGGAATGGAAAAGAAAACACTCAAATTAGTCAAATCAGTCAAATCAGACAAACTTTTATGGCTGAAGTACGGCTGATGTGAACAGTTTATGACGAATAAAATGTTGATAATGGTACGCAGTTGTGATATAATACGAAACTATATCTTGGAAAAAAGAATGAAATGTGCAGAAACACAGAAGAAAATGTGCATGAATCCGGGAATACGATGGGATTTTATGGATAAATCAGGGAAAAATCTGGAATCGGGCATAGTTATAAAAGGAGCACAGCATGGAAAAAAATAAGCTGAAAACGGTGTCTTATCAGGTGAAATCTCCGGAACTTCCAAAGTCTTTTCATGGATTTCGTGTTGGTGTTTTATCTGATCTTCATAATTGCCGGTTGGGAGAGGCGAATCGCTATCTGCTGGATTTGTGCCGAAAAGAGAAACCGGATTGCTTTTTTCTGGCAGGCGATTGGATTACAGAAGAAAAGCTGAAAAAGCAAAGTGTGCATTTTCAGGAAGCCTTGGATGTTCTGGAACAGATGATAGAGATCGCCCCGGTTTACTATGGAATGGGGAATCACGAACAGAGATGGAAAGAAAAAGGAGAGGGATTTCAGCTCTCTTTTGAAGAATACAGAAATCATCTCGAGGCCCTTGGCGTTGTTCTGTTGGATAATCAATCTTGTCTGATCCATCGAGGTGAAAGTTCACTTCGAATTACCGGGCTGGCGCTGCCAAATACTTACTATTCCAAGACAAAGAGAGTAACCCTGACGGCTGAGGAAATTACCAGTCTGACAGGTCCGGCAGATAAAGAGCATTTTCAGATTTTGCTGGCTCATACGCCCCAATTCTATTCGGCTTATATGAATTGGGGGGCAGACCTGGCTCTGGCCGGCCATTATCATGGCGGAGTCATTCGAATCCCAGGTCTGGGTGGTTTGATATCCACCAATTTCCGACTGTTTCCGCGATATGATCATGGACGATACGAGAAGGATGGCCGGGAAATGATTGTAACCAGTGGCCTTGGATGTCATACGATTCCGGTTCGATGGAATAATCCGCCGGAAATGGTAATATTGGAATTTGTGGGGGAATAACAGATGGAGTTGGCATTTAAACTGGAAGCCTTTGAAGGTCCTTTGGATCTGCTGCTGCATTTGATTGAAAAGAATAAAGTAAATATCTACGATATTCCGATTGTGGAAATTACCGATCAGTATCTGGAATATGTAGAAGCCATGGATCGGGAAGATCTGGATTTGGTCAGTGAATTCCTGGTCATGGCAGCCACCTTGCTGGATATTAAGTCACGGATGCTTCTGCCGGTAGAGGAAGAAGAAAAGGAAGAAGCAGAAGATCCAAGACAGGAATTGGTGGAACGGCTGCTGGAATATCGAAAGTACAAATATATCAGCGAAGAATTACGGGATTATCAGATTCTGGGAGATCAGCTGGAATACAGAGAACCTTCGATTCCCAAAGAAGTTCTGAATTATCGGGAACCTGTAGATCTGCAGGAGCTTCTGGGAGATCTGACTCTGGAACGGCTGAAAAGCATTTATAATGATGTGATGCGGCGCAGGGAGGATAAGATCGATCCCGTTCGCAGCTCTTTCGGAAAGATTGAAAGGGAACAGGTGCAGATTTCTGACACCATTGTTCGGGTCAGAAGCATAATGAAGAAGGGAACGCGTCATTCGTTTCGCAGTCTTCTTAAAAAAGGGGCCACGAAGATAGAAGTGGTGGTAACTTTTTTAGCTATATTGGAACTGATCAAGGTCGGTGATATCTGTCTGACGGAGGACAGCACCAGAGATGATATTATTATAGAAGGAAAAGTTGAGTATGAAAGTGGAAGCGGCACTTGAGGGGATTTTGTTTACCATGGGACAGTCGGTGGAACGAAGTACTTTGGCCCAGGCGCTGGAGATATCGGAGGAAGAAGTGGAGCAGGCAGCTCTTCGGCTTCAGGAAGAATATCGACGGGATGAACGGGGAATTCAGTTAATTACTTTGGAAAACCGTTACCAGTTATGCACCAAGAGAGACTGCTATGAGCCATTGGTCCGATTGGCGGCACGCCCCAGAAAGCCAGTGTTAACCAACGTTATGCTGGAGACACTGGCGATCATAGCATACCGTCAGCCGGTAACAAAAATGGAAATTTCCCGGATTCGGGGAGTGAATTCAGACCATGCGGTAAACCGATTGGTAGAATACCAGTTGGTATGTGAGGCTGGTCGAATGGATGCCCCAGGACGACCAATTCTTTTTGTTACCACTGAAGAATTTTTGAGACGGTTCCAGCTTTCATCTGCGGAGGAGCTTCCTGATTTGAAGGAGGAAAAACTGGCAGAAATTCTGGAAGAAGTGGAACGGGAAACAGCACAGATGCCGGAGGAAGTGGAAGTTTCTGTTTAACCGATGGAATACAAAGACCAAAAGTATAGATGGAATACAAAAACCAAAAGCATAGATGGAATACAAAAACCAAAAGACCAAAAGCCCGGAAACAGGGTGAATCGTATGTGAAAGGATAGAAAAGAGGAATAACGCATTATGGATAAAAAACTGGGATTGATTGGATATGGAAATATGGCTTCTGCCATTGCAGATGCCATTGTAAAATCGGAAGCATTAAAACCGGAAGAAATTGCCGTTTTTGATGTCAGCACAAAAGCGAAAAAGAAAGCATCGGATCTGGGATTTCAGGTAGAGGATACACTGAGAGACTTGTGCCGTGACAGTGAGATGCTTTTGCTGGCAGTAAAACCGAATATGGTTGCTTCAGTTCTTCAGGAAGCCGGATCTTCTCTGGAAGGCAAACCTTTGATGTCGATTGCGGCCGGCGTTTCCAGCAAAAAGCTGAAAGAATTTGGTGGAACCTATTTCCTTCGTGTCCTTCGAATCATGCCCAATACGCCGGCAATGGTGGGAGAGGGAACCATGGTTCTTTGCAGCGATACGGATTTTACAGCGGAAGAAAGAGCCAAAGCGGAAGAATTGATGGCAGCTGTAGGAATTGTTGAATGGATTGAAGAGCGACATATGGATGCCGTAACGGGATTGAGCGGAAGCGGCCCCGCCTATGTTGCCATGTTTATTGAAGCTCTGGCAGATGGCGGAGTCATCGAAGGATTATCCAGACCTCAGGCAATGAACCTGGCCATGCAGACCGTTCTGGGAACTGCCCGTTTGCTTCAGGAAAAAGGTCTCCATCCGGGACAGCTGAAAGATATGGTATGTTCTCCCGGCGGAACGGCCATCGAGGGCGTGAAAACATTGGAAGCCGGACAGATGCGTCATACGGTTATGAATGCTGTTGTAGAGGCCTCCGAGAAATCGAAACGATTGATTTAAAATTGTTTTCGGAAAGAAAGACAGTATAGAAAGAAAGACAGTATAGAAATAAGGACAACAGAAAATGCAATTGAAAAACACAGAACAGCCGATTTCTTTCGGTTGCTCTGTGTTTTTTGCGTACGCCATCGTATCATATTCTCTGCTGCGCAGAGGAGTCTTGATTTCAGTAAAAATCTATTCCGTATTATCTTGCCCGGATTCCCTCCAGAAGAATCGGAATTACCGTGCTGGTATATTCACCCAGATCATAGGATGCCTCGCAGATACAGTAATCGTAAATAATGGCCCGTTCGCACATGGAAAAAATCTTGGCCACTTCAAATACGGAAAGGTCGGAGCGTATTTCTCCCCGGCGGATTCCCTCATCGGCCAGCTGCTGTACCAACTTATAATAATAGCGGTTTTGATTCAGAAGGTGCTTGTCACCTTTTGTAACAACCTGAGAGGAATACAGGGAGGACAGCAGATTCAGCTGAATTCGTTCCCCGATCATCTGGTGTGCCCGACAGCACAGAGTAATCAGTTTGTCCACTGTATTCATCTGATCATCCAGTTCCAGAATCAACTCTTCATAATAGGAGTCAAAGATATCTGACAACGAGCTTAACAAACTGTCTTTGCCGCTGAAATAGTGATAAAAGGTGCCCTTGCTGATTCCCGACTGAGCGATAATATCTTCGATGGTGGTCTCCTCATATCCATTTTCATGAAAAAGCTTCCATGCAGCTTCGATTATTTTGCTTTTTGTTGACTGTTTTTTAGCCATAGCTTCCCTTTCCAAAGTCATAAACCACAGAAATATATCTGCAGCATTCCGTTCTAATTTTTATGTGTTTCATTCGATGACTCCGTGAAAGTGATTGGATATCGGTCATCGGCCTTTCCTGAAATCATACTGGAGACATTGGAAAGTTTTTTCTTGTCAGAAATACAAAATCCAAAGAATGAAACAAAAGACATAGTAAATAATACTATATCACGGAACCAATCATTCGTAAAGAGAAGAAAAAAGAAAAAAAGGCAATTAAAATAATAAAAATAGAAAATAACGAAATATAAAGACAAAAAGAAAAAATGAGCAAAAAAAGGAGAAAACAGAAGAAAAAGTACAAACAACTGAAAGGATAAAAACAGGTGGAAAATTAATTTATTTAAGAGAAAGGGCTGTTTCACAAAACAAAATTACATCAACAAAAATTTAACGAAAATAAATAAAGGATACTACTTGATTTTATAAAGGATATGGCATATAATAAAACCAGAAATTAGACCGCATTCTAAAATACAGTCTAACATAAAAAGCAGCATCAAATGAGGAGTATAGTGGCATGAGCAAACCGTTGATTTTTAATATTCAAAAGTATTCCGTACATGATGGAGAAGGTATCCGAACGACAGTGTTTTTTAAAGGATGTCCCATCTCCTGCCAATGGTGCCATAATCCGGAGAGTCAGAGTTATAAGAAAGAATTGCTCTTTCATAAAAGCCGCTGTACCAGCTGTGGAGAATGTATTCGAAGCTGTCCGGAAAGGGCGATTTCCTATGTGGGAGAAAACCATGACGTATGGACGGACAGAAACAAATGTACTCTTTGCGGAACCTGTTTGGATGTATGCGTACATAATGTAAGAGAAGAAGCAGGAAAGGAATACGAGATTCCGGAACTGATCAAAGAGCTGGAAAAAGATAAGATGTTCTATGAACAGTCCGGCGGCGGCATTACCCTTTCCGGAGGCGAAGTGCTGGCTCAGGATATGGATTATATCGAAGCTCTTGTCCGCAGACTTCATGACAAAGGCTACAGTGTGAATTTTGATACCTGCGGCTGTGTACCTTATGACCATTTCAAGAGAGTTCTTCCCTATGCAGACACTTTCCTTTATGATATCAAACTGATGGATCCGGAGCTTCACCGTAAGTATGTGGGCAAGGATAATCAGCTGATTCTGGAGAATCTGAAAAAGCTCAGCGACGACGGCGGAAAAATCAATCTGAGACTGCCGTTGATTGACGGAGTGAATGCATCGGATGAATATATTCAAGAAGTGATTGATTTCCTTGTGAAGAATAATATTCGGATTTATAAAACGAATTTATTAAAATATCATAGCACCGGCTCCGGGAAATATGAAAAACTGGGACGTCCTTACCATGGCGAAAACATGGGCGTTCCGGAGCAGTCATGGCTGGAGAGTGTTATGGAAACCTTTAAAAAGAATGGCTTTGCCGATATCAAAATAGGAGGATAAAGAAATGGCAGATCGCGGAATGAATGAAAGAGTTCAGAAATTAAGAAAGCAGAGTGTTGAGACTCAGGCTACTCTGGACATGGAACGTGCAAGACTGTTTACCGAAGCATATAAGATGTATGAGGGAACCTGCTCTGTTCCGGAAGTGCGTGCTCTTTGTTTGAAGTATTATTTTGAGCGTAAAAAGCTGTATTTGGGCAAAGGAGAACTGATCCTTGGAGAAAAAGGAAGTGCTCCTCAGGCCGCTCCCAGTTTCCCGGAACTGTGCTGTCATACGGCAGAAGATCTTCATGTTATGAATGACAGAAAGATCGTTAACTTTAAGGTAACGCCGGAAGACATCAAATTCCAGGAAGAAGTTTTGATTCCTTATTGGGAAAATCGTTCCACCAGACATAAAATTCTGGAACATATGACTCCCGAATGGAAAGCTGCCTACGGTGCTGGTATCTTCACTGAATTTATGGAGCAGAGAGGACCGGGACATACCGTAGGTTCCGAAAAAATTTATCGTAAAGGTTTCCTGGATCGCAAAGCAGAAATCCAGGCTGCATTAGATAAACTGGATTTCCTGAATGATCCTGAAGCTCTGGAAAAGCAGAGTGAGCTGAATGCTATGCTCATCGACTGTGATGCTATCATGATCCTTGGTAAGAGATATGCAGATCTTTGCCGTGAAGAAGCTGAGAAGACCGATGATCCTCAGTGGAAAGAAGAACTGCTTCTGCTGGCTTCCAACTGCGATGTAGTACCGGCCCATGCACCGGAAACCTTCCATCAGGCCATTCAGATGTACTGGTTTGTACATCTGGCTGTTACTACGGAGCTGAACCCTTGGGATGCTTACAGCCCCGGACGTTTTGATCAGCATCTGAATCGTTTCTATGAAAAAGACGTTGCAGACGGTATCCTGACCCGCGATCGTGCTCTGGAATTGATGGAATGCCTGTGGGTAAAATTCAACAACCAGCCTGCACCGCCTAAGGTAGGTATTACCTTGAAAGAAAGCTCCACTTATACCGATTTTGCTAACTTCAATACCGGTGGTATCACTCCCGAAGGTGAAGATGGTGTAAATGAAGTTTCCTACATTATTCTGGACTGCATGGATGAGATGAGACTGGTACAGCCCAACTCCAATGTTCAGATCAGCCGTAAGACTCCTCAGAAATTCCTGAAGAGAGCCTGTGAGATTTCCCGTCAAGGCTGGGGCCAGCCCGCATTCTATAATACGGAAGCCATTGTACAGGAGCTGCTGAATGCAGGTAAAACCATTGAAGATGCAAGAAGAGGCGGCTGCAGCGGCTGCGTTGAGACTGGTGCTTTCGGTAACGAAGCTTACATTCTGACCGGTTACTTTAACCTTCCTAAGATCTTTGAGCTGACTCTGTTCAACGGCTATGATCATGTCAGCGGACAGCAGCTGGGACCGCAGACCGGTTATGCAAAAGATTTCAAGACCTATGATGAACTGTGGGCAGCCTACAAGACTCAGGTTGAGTATTTCGTAGATATAAAGGTTCGCGGAAGCAATGTAATCGAGAAGATCTTTGCTGATTATATGCCTGCTCCTTTCCTGTCCATTATTACCAACGATTGCATTTCCAAGGGTAAAGATTACAATGCCGGCGGAGCTCGTTACAATACGAACTACATCCAGGGCGTAGGTATCGGAACCATCACCGACTGTCTGTCTGCTGTAAAATATAATGTTTTCGATAACCAGAACTTCACTATGGAAGAAATGATCGAAGCAATGCAGGATAACTTCGAAGGCCATGACAGAATTCTCAATCTGGTTCGCAATAAGACTCCGAAGTACGGCAATGACGATGATTATGCAGATACCATCATGAAGGAAGTTTTCCATCTGTATCAGAAGAGCGTAACGGGCAGACCCAACATGAAGGGCGGTACTTATCGTGTTGATATGCTTCCCACCACCTGTCACGTTTACTTTGGTGATGTTATGATGGCAAGTCCCAACGGACGTCTGGCTCATCAGCCGGTATCCGAAGGTATTTCTCCGGAGAAGGGTGCTGATATTTACGGACCGACAGCTGTAATCAAATCCTGTGCAAAGATGGATCATCTGAGCACCGGCGGTACACTGCTGAACCAGAAATTCACTCCCGAAGTAGTTGCCGGAGAGCAGGGTCTGGATAATATGGCTGATCTGATTCGTACCTACTTCAATATGGATGGACACCATATTCAGTTCAATGTAGTCGGCCGTGAAACTCTGAAAGAAGCTCAGGCAAAACCGGAAGAGTACAAGGAACTCATCGTTCGTGTAGCTGGTTACAGTGATTACTTCCGCAATCTGGATAAACCGCTGCAGGATGAGATTATCAACCGTACAGAACAGAGCTTCGGCGGCTGCTGCTAATACGAATCCTCTTTGGGTGATCGTATTTCAGATAAAGAAGGAAGTCCGACCCTTCGATGTGACTGCCGGATAAAAAATGAAATAACATTCAGCGGGGCGCGAAAAGCGCCCCGCTTTTTATGCAATAGGAACAAAGAGTTCCGCGAAAAGGACTCTTTGTTCTGCTGAAGCCCGATGGAAATGTGTGAAATACCGTAAATGTTTCATTATAATTAAGTCATGACGAAAAAAAGTGAACAAAATGGATTGACATGAGAGAAAAGAGTTAGTATATTGAATAATAAGTTTGAGGATTAGGGGGGGCATAAAATGAATCAAAACGCAACAATGGGAATGCGTATCAAGGCGCTTCGCAAAGAAAAGAAGTATACACTGAAACAATTGGCCGAAGAGACTGGTCTTTCGATTGGATTTTTGTCTCAGCTGGAAAGAGGTATGTCTTCCATTGCTGTAGATTCACTGGCAAAGATTGCATCTATTCTTGGAGTTAGCCTCTCTACTTTTTTCTCAGATGCAGAGGCTCTGTCACAGGATCCGGTATCTCATTCTTTTGAGCGCCATTGGAATGCGGTAAGTACAGAGATTGCTCAGTCTATTTTGAGTAAAGACCTTTATGGATACGATATTTTGCCGAGAATGGTTCAGCTGATGCCGTCGGCAGATGGTTCAGGAGACGATGGTGCCATCCATCGTCACTCCGGTGAAGAATTCATTTTTGTACTGGAAGGTGTGGTTACAGTTTATTGTAATGACTGTGAATACACCCTTTATCCTGGGGACAGCATACAGATTCATTCGAACTGCCCTCACAACTGGGTGAACCACACGAACAAAGTAGCCCAATTGCTTTCCGTAAGCTATCCGAATCCTTTCAAGGAAGAACGGGAAGGAATCAAGGTACAAGGATAAGACGAGAAAAAAACAGCACCGCAGAGTCCGGGATAAGGATTCGGCGGTGTTTTGTTGCCATGCAGATGGAAAGGAGAAAACGTGGTTTTCGTAGATATGATGGATGCTGAAGAATGGATGAAATCAGAGTTTCGTCCTGCTTTGTCCTCACTTCTTTCCCCCATGCGGCGTCAGGAAATGGAGTCCATCCGGAACCCGAAAGCCTATGGTGCCTCTGCAGCAGCAGAACTCCTTCTTCGGGGATCGCTGAAAAAAAAGCGGCAGCTTCCGGAAGATGGATGGACCTGGCAGAGGCAGGAGGGAGGAAAGCCCTGGGTAAAGGAACTGGGAAAAACACAGTTTAATTTGTCCCATTCCGGCACCTTTGCCGCCGTCGCCTGGGGAGACGGTCCCATTGGCGTGGATATTCAGCAGGTCGTTTTCGGCAAGCAGGTCATAGCAGAACGCTGTTTTTCTGACCTGGAAAAGCAGCAAATCAGGGAAAGCAGTAACCCGGATCAGATTTTCAGTATGATTTGGGCAGCCAAGGAAGCTTATCTGAAATGGCTGGGAACCGGGCTGCGCCGCCCCCTCGGTTCGGTGGAAATCCATCTGGAGCGAGGCGAAGTGTATGATCATGAAAGAAATACGTTTCAAAAAATTTCCGTTTCTCTGGTGACAGAAGAGTTGGTTCTTGCTGTCTGTGCCGACGATGACTGGGACGGAAAGGTTACCTGGTGGGATACGGATACATTATTTTCGTGTTTAACGGAAAGGAGATAAAACAAATTATGTTCTGGGATATCTTGATAGATACCTTCTTAGATGGAATTAAGACGCTGCCATTTCTTTTTCTTGCTTTTCTCCTGGTGGAATGGGCAGAGCATCATGCCGGCAGCTTTTTTCAGAGAGTGATGATGAAATCCGGAGGATGGGGAGTTGCTTTGGGCGCTCTGCTGGGCTGTGTTCCCCAGTGCGGTTTCTCTGTGCTGGCTGCCAATCTTTACTCAGCCGGAATTATTACGGTAGGAACACTGATCGCTGTATTTGCATCTACATCGGATGAAGCTGTATTAATTCTTATGATGAATCCGGAAAAATGGCATTTGATTCTCCGTCTGATTCTCTGTAAGGTGATCATCGCTGTTGCGGCAGGATTTATTATTGATCTTCTGTCAAAGAAATGCTTCCATTGGAAAAAGAAAGAGATTAAAGATTTCTGCGGCCATTGCGGATGCAATTCCAATCATGGGATTTTGAGACCGGCCCTCAATCATACGGTGCGGATTTTTGTTTATCTTTTTGTGATTACTCTGGTATTGAATACTATCATGGAAGTAGGCGGGGAAGATTTCCTGCAGACTTTGTTCCTGGAAAATTCTGTTTTCCAGCCCTTCCTCACTTCCCTGGTGGGATTGATTCCCAACTGTGCCGCCTCGGTTATCATGGCTCAGCTGTTGATGCAGGGAACGATCCAGTTTGGTTCTGCGGTGGCTGGTCTGGTATCCGGTGCCGGCGTAGGTATTCTTGTTCTTTTTGGAACGAACAAAGAGCGGAAAGAAAACTGGATGCTGCTGGGACTGCTTTATGCAGCGGCATGTATCAGTGGTTTGGTTTTGAACTTCATTTTCGTATAAGGTTTGCTTAGAGGAGCCATTTTTCGCAGAAAATGAGCGGATTTCGAATGGTTGATTCGATTTTGAGAGTGTAAAGCACGAAAAAATCGACGGGAAGCTCATTTGTCTGGCAACTCATAAGATGGAATTTTTTGCATAGAATAAGAGAGGACTGGCATAATGACAGGCAGGAAGCCGGAAGGGGGTTTTTCTATGCGGAAATATCCGAAAAAAAACAGAATGAGAAGATTTTTTGTTGCAGGAAAAGAACAAAGCAGAGTGGCCCGGATTTGTATGCTGGTTACTCTGCTTATGTTTCTTCTGGCTCCGACGGAAAAAAATGTACGAGGAGAGCCGACAGCAGGGCCGGGGCAGCTGTATGCGGAAAGTGCTGTGCTGATGGATGGAGACAGCGGGCGGATTCTTTATGATAAGCAGGGGGATCAGGTCATGCCCATGGCCAGTACCACAAAAATCATGACTTGTATTCTCGCTCTGGAAACCCAGGATCTTTCTCAAAAATGTACGGTCAGTGCTTATGCTGCTTCCATGCCGGAGGTCAGTCTTGGGGTTCGGGAAGGCGAACAATATATATTGGAAGATTTGCTGTATGCTATGATGCTGGAGAGTGATAACGACGTGGCTGTCGTTGTGGCGGAAGCGGTGGCCGGAAGTGTGGAAGAATTTGCTGCAAAAATGAATGAAAAGGCTAAGGCACTCCAGTGTAAAGATACTCATTTTGTCACTCCGAATGGTCTGGATGGTCAGGATGAGGAAGGAGCCCATTCGACAACGGCCCGGGATCTGGCAAAAATCATGCGGTATTGTATTCAGAATGAGGATTTTTGCCGGATTACAGGAACAGACAGCTGGGATTTCACGGACTGCAGCAGCCAAAGAAGCTTTCACTGTGATAATCATAATGCATTCTTATATCAGATGGAGGGAGCCTTCTCGGGAAAGACCGGATTTACCGGAGCGGCAGGATATTGTTATATTGGTGCCTTTCGCCGGGATGGGAAAACCTTTCTGGCAGCTATTTTAGCAGCCGGCTGGCCTCCTCATAAAGAATACAAGTGGTCGGATATGAGAAAACTCATGGAATACGGTCTGGAAAACTATGATTTTTGTGAAATCTCTTCGGAAGATATTATATTGGAAGAAATGCCGGTAACCGGAGGCAGGGAAGAATATGTTCATCTTCGAACGGTTCCGGAAGAAGGAAGTATTCTTGTGGGAGAACAGGAAGAGGTGGAATGGGAGATAAAAATGCTGGATCAGATTCAGGCTCCCGTTTGTGAGGGGATGACAGTAGGCTATGCCATGCTGAAGCTGGATGGGATGGTGGTACGGATCACTCCTGTCGTAACGGATGGAAATGTAGATGAAAAGACGGGGTTCTGGCTGCGGATCCGTTCTTTGTTCTGATTCTGCTCGGTGGAGTTCACAAACCATATTTTATGTGTTAAGATGAAAAATGCCGGGCATGAAGCCCGCAAAAAAACAACAAAGAAACAAAAACCGTATACTGTGAGAATACGGAGCAGGAGGTAACATATGAGTACAATGTGGAAAGAGTGCAAAGCGGAAGAACTTCAGAAAAATGCATTTGAAATGATTGGAAAAGAGTGGATGCTGGTAACTGCAGCAAAGCCGGATGGAACGGTGAATACCATGACGGCTTCCTGGGGCGGTCTGGGAATTCTGTGGGGAAAACCTGTGGCATTCGTTTTCCTTCGTCCCCAGAGATATACAAAGGAATTTGTAGATTCCTCCGAATGCTTCAGCCTGTCCTTCTTTGGAGAAGAATATCGTCAGGCCCTGAAATATCTGGGAACCGTTTCCGGAAGAACGGAAGATAAGATTGCAAAGACTGGTTTGACCGTAGCAAAAGATCAGGAGATTCCTTATTTTGAAGAAGCTTCCATGGTATTGGAATGTCGGAAAAGATACCAGCAGAATCTGGAAGAGGGATGTTTCCTGGATTCCGAATATTGTGACAAATGGTATCCCGAAAAAGACTATCATACCATGTATGTGGCAGAAATCGAAAAGATCCTTTGCCGGGAAGATTGATTGGTCAGGACAGGAAGGATTGAAACATGTGGAACTCTTTATTAATTGCTTTTGCCATGTATTCTAAGATTCCTGTACCCCAGGCAGAGTGGACAAAAGAAAACATGCGTTATGTCATGTGCTTTTTTCCCTGGATTGGAATTTTCATCGGTCTTCTGGAAGTGTTGGCTTTCTGGGGAATGAAGCAGATCGGCTTTGGATTTTTGTTCTCTGCCGTGATCCTGACGATGATCCCCATTCTGATAACCGGAGGAATTCATATGGATGGATTCATGGATACCATGGATGCCAGAAGCTCCTGGGGAGACCGGGAGAAGAAACTGGAAATTCTGAAAGATTCCCATACCGGTGCCTTTGCGATTCTGGGTTGTGTTGTTTATTTTGTTCTGTCCATGGGTGCCTGGAGTGAAATGACGGAAAGCGGGATCAGAGTGGCAGCCTGCTGCTTTTTCTTCTCCCGCTGTCTTAGTGGATTGGCAGTAATGGTTTTCCAGGGGGCAAAAAACAGCGGTCTGGCAGCAGCTTTTCGTGATGCCGCCCAGAAGCGAACCGTAAGAAACGTGCTTTTGGCGGAACTGGCTCTTTGTATGCTTTTCATGATATGGCTGGATCTTCGCCTGGGAATTGCCGCAGCTGCAGCAGGTTTCCTTGTTTTTGCATATTATCGATGGTTTTCTTATCGTGATTTTGGCGGGATTACCGGAGACCTGGCAGGATATTTTCTGCAGCTCTGCGAACTGGTTCAGATTCTGGTTCTGGCTGTTCTGACAAAGCTTGTATAAAGACTTTTCTGAAAGCAGAAAAACCAACAGAAAAACCGACAGAAAAGGAGGATGACGGGATGAAAGTGGACTGGCTGCGGCATGGTCAGACGAAAGGAAATCTGGAACAGAGATATGTGGGGACCACCGATGAACCGCTGACTCTTTCCGGGAGAGAACAGGCTGCCGGTCTGAAGCTGGAACAGCCGGAGATGGTCTTCATCAGTCCCAGAATCCGATGCCGGGAAACGGCAGAACTCGTCTATCCCGGGTGTCCTCTTACCGTTATTTCGGAACTGGCAGAATGCAGTTTTGGGGAATTCGAATATAAAAACTACCGGGAACTCAATGGAGATCCCAGATATCAGCAATGGATTGACAGCGGAGGTACCCTGGGTTTTCCAGGAGGAGAAAGTCGGGAAGCCTTTTCCCATCGTTGTCTTCGGGGATTTCAGAAAGCTGTTTTTATAGCGGAATCCCGACAAGTCAGTCACATCAGCTTCGTGGTTCACGGCGGAACCATCATGGCTGTTCTGGAAAAAATGGGAAATCCGAAAGGAGAGTATTTTTCCTGGCAATGCAAAAATCTGGACGGTTTTCAAACACGTTGGGATGGGAAGAACCTGAATATTCTGAAAAAAATGAACACGGTATAAGACATATCAGGCAGAACAACGGCTCCGGCTGTTTCCGATTTCATCATCTTAAAATTTGTTGGGAGAAAAATAAAAAAAATATCAAAAATCGGACAGAGAACTTTAATTTTTTCTTGATAAATTATTCTTTATGCTTTAAGATATACAAAGGAGAAAATTGAGTTTTCAAAACTAAATAAAAAAGAGGTGAGACAAATGAGTTTAAGTGTTAATTGGGGAGAAGCCATCGGTAATACCCTGGTCGGTCTGGGAACAGTATTTCTTGTTCTGATCTTTTTGATTCTGGTTATTTCCTTGTTCAAATATGTAAATCAGTTTGAACAGTCCAGAAAACCGGCTGCACCTGCCGCAGCTCCCAAAGCAGCTGCTCCTGCTGCCCCTGTTGCTCCCGCTGCTCCTGTTGGTCCCGGAACCATGAACAATGCAGTTGTTAATGTTGCAGATGAAGTGGAAGGTCCTGTCGCTGCAGTGATCCTTGCTGCTGTCGCAGAAACCTGCGGAGGCAATTTCAAAGTAACATCCATTAAGAAGAGAAAATAATTCAAACGAAGGAGAATTCAAGAATGAGTACTTACAAAATCACCGTAAATGGCGTAGCCTATGACGTAACTGTAGAAAATACCGGAGCACCTGCAGCAGCACCCGCTCCTGCAGCAGCACCCGCAGCAGCACCTGCGCCTGCAGCAGGCGGAGCCGGAGCAACTCGTATTGAAGCTGCGGTTATCGGTAATGTTTGGAAAATCACCGCTGCTGTTGGCCAGACTGTCAATGTTAATGATCCTATCGTAATTCTGGAATCCATGAAGATGGAAATTCCTGTAGGTGCTCCCAAGGCTGGTGTGATTGCTTCCATCGACGTAACAGAGGGTAAACAGCTTGAGGTTGGTGATCTGATCGCCACCATGAACTAGTAATCCGTTGTAAAGGAGGACTTCTATCATGGGTAATATTGCTGAAACGATTTCGAACTTAATTAATCAGACAGCATTCACAAATCTGTACTGGGGAAACTATGTGATGATCATCATCGCCTGCGTTTTCCTGTATCTGGCCATTGCAAAGGGATTTGAGCCCCTGTTGCTGACTCCCATTGCTTTTGGTATGCTGCTGGTAAATATCTATCCGCCTATCATGGAAGAAGGCGGCCTGCTTCATTACTTCTATCTTCTGGATGAATGGGCAATTCTTCCTTCCCTGATTTTCATGGGTGTAGGTGCGATGACTGACTTTGGCCCGCTGATTGCCAACCCCATCAGTTTCCTGTTGGGTGCTGCAGCTCAGCTGGGTATCTATGTAGCTTATTTCCTTGCTATGATCATGGGATTCAACGGTGCTGCAGCTGCTGCCATCTCCATTATCGGCGGTGCAGACGGCCCTACCTCCATTTTCCTGGCAAGTAAACTGGGACAGACCAGTCTGATGGGACCCATCGCTGTAGCTGCTTACTCCTACATGTCTCTGGTTCCGATGATCCAGCCCCCCATCATGAAAGCTTTCACAACGGAAGCAGAGAGAAAGATCAAAATGCCTCAGCTGCGTCCTGTATCCAAGCTGGAGAAGATTCTGTTCCCCATTGTTATTACTATCGTTGTATGTATGCTTCTGCCTACCACTGCTCCTCTGGTTGGTATGCTGATGCTGGGTAACCTGTTCCGTGAGTGCGGTGTTACCAGACAGCTGCAGGAGACTGCTTCCAACGCTCTGATGTACATCGTAGTTATTTTCCTGGGAACCTCTGTAGGTGCCACCACTTCTGCAGGTGCTTTCCTTCGTCTGGATACCATCAAGATCGTTATCTGCGGTCTGATCGCATTTGCATTTGGTACCTTCGGCGGCGTTATTCTGGGTAAACTGCTCTGCAAGGTGACCCACGGCAAGATCAATCCTCTGATTGGTTCTGCAGGTGTATCTGCCGTACCTATGGCAGCCCGTGTATCCCAGAAGGTTGGTGCTGAGGCAGATCCCACCAACTTCCTGCTGATGAATGCTATGGGCCCCAACGTTGCCGGTGTTATCGGTACTGCAGTAGCAGCCGGTACTTTCATGGCAATCTTTGGTGTGGTTTAATCTAGGAGGATGTGAAAAATGGCAAAGAAAAGACCCGTTAAAATTACGGAGACCGTTCTCCGTGATGCTCATCAGTCTCTGATCGCTACCCGTATGACCACTGACCAGATGCTTCCCATCATTGAGAAGATGGATCAGGTAGGATATAATGCGGTAGAATGCTGGGGCGGCGCTACCTTCGATGCAGCAATGCGTTTCCTGAAGGAAGATCCCTGGGAGAGACTTCGTAAATTCCGCGATGGCTTTAAGAACACGAAACTGCAGATGCTGTTCCGTGGACAGAACATTCTGGGCTATCGTCATTATGCCGATGATGTGGTAGAGTACTTCGTTCAGAAGTCTCTGGCCAATGGTATTGATATTATTCGTATTTTTGATGCTCTGAACGATATCCGCAATCTGGAGACTGCTGTAAAGGCTACCAAGAAAGAAGGCGGACATGTACAGACTGCCATCTCCTACACTCTCGGTGAACCTTATACTCTGGATTACTATGTAAAACTGGCTAAGGATATGGAGAACATGGGTGCCGATTCCATCTGTATCAAAGATATGGCTGGTCTGCTGGTTCCTTACGAGGCTGAGTCCCTGGTAAGAGCCATCAAAGAGAACACGAAGGTTCCGCTGGAACTGCATACTCACTGCACTAGCGGTGTTGCTGAGATGACCTACATGCGTGCAGTAGAAGCCGGCTGTGATATCATTGATACAGCAATTTCTCCCTTCGCACAGGGCACCAGCCAGCCTGCTACAGAAGTACAGGTTGCTACCTATAAGGGAACCAAGTACGACACCGGCCTGAATGCAGAGTTGCTGAATGAGATTACCGAATACTTCCGTCCTCTTCGTGAGGAGGCTCTGGCCAGCGGTCTGATGAGCACCAAAGTATTGGGTGTAGATATCAATACCCTTCGTTATCAGGTACCCGGCGGTATGCTGTCCAACCTGGTATCCCAGCTGAAGGATCAGCATGCAGAAGACAAGTTTTATGATGTACTGAACGAAATTCCCCGTGTACGTGAAGACATGGGTATGCCTCCCCTGGTAACTCCTTCCAGCCAGATTGTAGGTACTCAGGCAGTATTTAACGTACTGATGGGTGAGAGATACAAAGTGGCAACCAAGGAGACCAAGGCAATTCTGGCCGGCGAATACGGTCAGACAGTACGTCCTTTCAATGCAGAAATTCAGAAGAAAGTAAACGGCGACAAAGAGCCGATTACCTGCCGTCCTGCAGATCTTCTGGAACCGGAATTGGGTAAAATTGAAGCAGAACTTGGCGAATGGAAAGAACAGGATGAAGATATCCTTTCCTACGCTCTGTTCCCTCAGGTTGCTATGGATTTCTTCAAGCACAGAAAAGCTGTACGTGAAGGAAACGCACCGGTATGCGGCAGCGTAGAGTGCTCGGTTCAGCCGGTTAAATAAGTCATTCTTGAATTATTATTATAAAAGAGGCTTTCCGCATACAGGGAGTTTCCCCTGCATCGCGGGAAGCTTCTTTTCATTGCAGAGCATCCGAAAGGAACAGCTGGTTCTGAAGCTGAGGAAAGCGGAGATTCTGGTTGATCGTTTTTGCAGGAAGCGGTATCATAAAATCAAAGCGATACAGGATAACACATAAAATATCGCGCGCGATAGGAGGATCAAAATGAAACGATGGAAACAATTTTGGGCAAAGACGCTGTTTTTGATTGTTGTACTGGCGGCAGCCGGTTTTCTGCTCCCGCCGGCAGCTGAATGTCAGGCAGCGAAAAAAGTATGTACCATTGGCTCCAAAAGCTATACCAGTCTGGAAGCAGCCGTAAAGGAAGCGAAGAAAGGGGCTTCCATCAAGCTGACGGCGAATACGTCCCTGAGCAAAAACATTGAAGTAGGGAAAAAACTGACCATCGATCTCAACGGAATGACCCTGGATACAAAAAAGAAGATGATCTGGGCTAATAAGAAGGGAGACTTAACCATTACAGGAAAAGCAAAGTCTCAGGTAAAAAGTCACAGCGATTATTGGGCAGCGGCAGTATCCGACGGAAAGCTGACTCTGGCCGGTCAGATCACCTGGACTGGTGCCGTTTACAGTGATAACGGAGAACTTACCATCAAAAATGGTACTTTTAAAAAGACGGCAGCCACGGAGGAGCAGGCTTCCGGTCTCATTCTGGCTGTAGGCGGCGAGCTGACGATTTCAGGCGGTACCTTTGAGGCCACCAATATGACCGCCATCAACTGCCCCAGTGCCGGCAGCCTTACCATCAGCGGAGGAACTTTCACCGGAAAAGGAATCGATTTTGATACGGATGAAGTACCTTCTGCCCTGTCTTATAACGGTGCCGGTATCGGCAATGTAACCATTACAAAAGGTACGTTTTCTTCGCCGGTTGATATTTATTTTGCCAATATCGTAAAAATTTCCGGAGGAACCTTCAAAAAGTCTGTTTATCTTGTTAATAACAGCAAAAACAAAATAACCGGAGGCAAATTCTCAAAGAATGGTGGGAAACCGGTGATCACCAAGCTGTAATCTATGACGTCATCATAGGGAAAGACTGGGATATGAGCCTCTCCCCCAAATCGTCTTTCGGCCGTAAAAAAATATGGATGCCCTCTTTACCGGAGATCCGGAAAAGAAGGCATCCATTCAAAGCCGGGGGCGATTTTTTCATTAAAGCAGATTGATGAAGAAGGTAATAACCAGACTGTTGATGAAATCGGCGAACATACTTCCGATAATGGGAACCAGCAGATAAGCTTTCACGGAAGGAAGAAACTTTTCTGTCAGAGCCTGCATATTTGCCATGGCATTAGGGGTTGCACCCATACCGAAACCGCAGGTTCCTGCAGAAAGAACGGCCGCATCGTAATCTTTTCCCATGACCCGGAAAACGATGAAATAAGCGAAGAGGAACATGAGGAGAGCCTGGCTTGCAAGAAGAAGAATCAAAGGCAAGGCAAGAGCTGCCAGCTGCCAAAGCTTCAGTGTGATCATGGCAATACCGAGGAACAAGGAAAGGCAAATATCTCCCACATCATTGATTTCACCCAGGTGGATGGTAAATTTGCCGGTAAATTCGCTGATATTCCGCATGAAAGCGGCAACCAGCATGGCACCGATGTAGATCGGGAAAGTCATACCTGTCTTGGAAAGAAGCCAGGAAACAAAGGTTCCGATACCCATGGCCAATGCGATCTGGTAAACAGCAGGTGCATACATACTGACGGAACGATGGTGCTTTTCTTCTTCCTCTTCCAGGGGGGTAGGATCTGCAGAAACGGCTGTTTTCAGCAGATCATGGCGGCAGATCAGTCGGTTGCCGAGAGGGCCGCCCATGAGGGAACCGGCTACCAGACCAAAGGTGGCAGCAGCCGTACACATGGTGGTAGCACCTTCCAGACCGAAGTCCTCAAGAACCGGACCAAAGGCACCGGCTGTTCCATGGCCGCCTACCATGGGGATGGAACCGGTACATAGACCAATCAAAGGGTTGATCTGGAGTACCTGGGAAAGACCTACGGCCAGAATATTCTGAGTAACGATCAGAACGATAACGCACACCAGGAAAATGATCAGGCCTTTTCCGCCGCTTTTCAGAATCCGGATATTTGCCTGAAAGCCGACAGAAGTGAAAAAGATTACCATACACACGGTTTTCAGGGTTTCGTCAAAATTAAGCTCCAGAACTCCCACGGAATAAAGAATACAGGAAAGCAGTGAAAAGAGAAGACCTCCTACAACGGGAGCAGGAATACAGAAGGTTTCCAGTGCACGGATCCTTTTCTTAAGGAAGGAACCAATAAAAAGAACAACCACGGCCAGAGCCAGAGTTTGATACATATCAAGGGAAATTTGAAACATAAGCGACTCTCCTTTTACTGTGCAGAATCCCCGGAAGGTAAGGTGATTCCCTGGTTTTCATAGTATTGAACAGCTCCTGGATGAAATTCGATGGGAATGGAAGTTACGGCATAATCATAATCCCCGATTAGTTTGGAACCGGTAGCATATTGAAGTTCGGAAGCGTGTTCAAAGACACTGGCAGTGATGGCCTGGGCGAGATCCGCAGAAAGGGATTCATTGGCAATCAGAACTGCTTTCACGCCGACAGTGGCAATTTCCTCCGTCTGATTCGGATAGGTACCAGCGGGAATCGTAACATTTGTATAACAGGGATACAGGCTTGTCAGCTGATGGATGGTACGTTCGTCCAGGGATAAGAGCCGGATCTCCATGGAAGAAGCAAGTTCGCTGACGGCTGTGGTGGGAGCACCGGCGGTGCAGAAGAAACCATCCAGATCTCCGTTTTTCATAGCCTGGGCCGAATCGGCAAAGGACATATATTGTACATCCAGCATGTTCAGAGAAATTCCGTTGGACAGAAGAATTTGTTCTGCATTTTGACATACACCGGAATCCTCTTCTCCGATGGAGATACGTTTGCCCACTAAATCCGATACGCATTCGATCTGAGCTTCGCAGGATACAACGATCTGGCAGCTTTCTGTATAGAGTCCGGCAAGAGCCTGAAAACCGGTTCTGCTGTCGTCGGTGAAGACACCGGTTCCATTGACCGCATCCAGTAAAGTATCGCTTTGTACTATGGCAAGCTGGAGATAATCTTCACTGATCAGGCGGAGATTTGCGGCAGAGCCAGCCGTGGATTTTGTATTGATTTGCAGGTTTCCCCCAATGTCTTCTTCCAGAAAATGGGACAGAGCACTGCCGTAGGCATAATAGTTTCCGCCGATACCGCCTGTGCCGAATCGGAGTTCCTGACGATCAGACATGGTGCCACAGCCGCTGGCAGTGACAATGACAGCGATCAGGAGAAACAAAATGGGATAGAATGGTTTCTTCATGCAAAATCCTCCTTGTCATATTTGCGGATACAGTATATTTCATCTGTATTTTCACTTTACTGTGAAAAGATCGTATTATTATTCAATATTTATAAAAATGTTTAATTATTAACGACTTTGATGAAAATATAACCTTTACTTGTTTTTACTGTCGTACATTGTAACAGATTATCAGCATAATATAAAGCGAAAAATTATTACGATAAATATTATTTGTATAAATTAAAAGAACGGCCCCCAAAAAAACTTTTTCTTAAGTGGAACAGAGAAAAAAACCGGAACAGACCATACTTGACATACGGACGAGGAGTAATATATGATGATCCAGGAACAAAGAGATAAAAATCGACGTATGGATAAAAAGCACGCGGAAAGCACACGGGAGATGAGTATGGCAAAGATTATTGTAATCGGCGGCGGTGCAGCAGGTATGATGGCAGCTATTGCTGCGGGAGAAAGCGGTCACCAGGTACAGCTTTATGAGAAAAATGAAAAGCTGGGAAAAAAGATTTTTATTACGGGAAAAGGCAGATGCAATGTGACAAATGCAGGAGAACGTGATGATTTTTTCAGCCATATTGTGACGAATCCCAAATTTCTTTACTCATCCTTTGGCAAGTGGAGCAACTGGGATATGTATGATTTTCTGGAGAGAAATCATTTGCCGTTAAAGATCGAACGGGGAAATCGTGTCTTCCCTTCTTCAGACAAATCATCGGATGTCATCAAAGCCCTGCAGCATGCCCTGGATCAGGCTCATGTTTCCTGGCATTTGAACTGCGGAGTAAAGAAATTGATTTTAGAAGAAAACGCAGGAGAGGAAGGAGAAAAAGCACCGTCACTTCGGTGCTGCGGTGTGGTTCTCGATGACGGGACAGAGAAAAAAGCCGATCGTGTCATTGCGGCCACGGGAGGTCTGTCTTATCCTTCCACCGGTTCCACCGGCGACGGATATCGCTGGGCCCGGGAGGCAGGTCATCATGTGTCTGAGCTGTATCCCGCCCTGGTTCCTTTTGATGCAGTGCTGAAGGATGGCAGTTCCTGTCGGGAACTCCAGGGACTGGCTTTGAAAAATGTTGGTGTCCGAATGGTGAGAGACGGAAAAGAGCTGGCCTCGGATTTTGGAGAGATGCTGTTCACCCATTTTGGGGTCAGCGGTCCCGTGATTTTGTCGGCCAGCAATCTGGTGACATCATCCATGGATCAGGGAGAAATCCAGCTTTGGATTGATTTGAAACCGGCTCTCAGTGAAGAACAGCTGGATGTCCGGCTGCTGAGAGAACTGGAACTGGGAGCCAATAAGCAGATGAAAAATCTGTTGGGTACTCTTTTCCCTGCCAAATTGATCCCTGTTATGCTTCGATATACGGGAATTTCTCCGGAAAAGAAGGGAAGAGAGATTACAAGAGAAGAAAGAAGCCGGCTGCTTCATGAAACGAAATATTTTCAGGTTCGGCTGCTTCGCACCAGAAGCTTCCGTGAAGCAATTATTACTCAGGGCGGTATTTCGGTGAAGGAGATTCAGCCTTCCACCATGGAATCGAAATTGGTAAAAGGACTTCATTTTGCCGGGGAAGTACTGGATGTGGAAGGCTTCACCGGAGGCTATAATCTTCAGATTGCATGGTCTACCGGGTATGCGGCAGGAAAAGCCGGAGACGGGAAGAAGACCAGATAGAACGGGATACAGAGTATAGGTAAGTATAGAGTATCGGGCAGTATAAAATAATAAGAAGTACAGAGTATTGCAGATGGCATATCCAAAGAATAACGACGGAGGGAATCATATAAAATGAAAGACTGTATTGCAGTAGACGGACCGGCAGGTGCCGGAAAAAGCACGATTGCACGGAAAGTAGCAGAACGACTGGGAATTATTTATGTGGACACCGGAGCCATGTACCGGGCAATGGGACTTTATTTTCATAATCTGGGAATTGACTCTCAGGATCAGGAAGGGATTGCAGGTGCTGTGGATCAGGCAGAAATCAGCATTGAGTACCGGGACGGAGAGCAGCAGGTGATTCTGAACGGTGAAAATGTTAATGGTTTGATCCGAACCAACGAGGCAGGCAATCTGGCCTCTGCTTATTCCAAATATACGCCGGTACGGAAAAAACTGGTGGAGCTGCAGCAGCAGCTGGCAGCCCGTACACCGGTGATTATGGACGGACGCGACATTGGAACGGTGGTGCTGCCGGATGCCATGCTGAAGGTTTATCTGACGGCCAGTGTGGAAATTCGGGCAAAACGCCGGTATCTGGAATACAAGCAGAAAAATGTGGAAACGACCCTGGAAAAAGTAGAAGAAGAAGTGAGAACCAGGGATGATCAGGATATGCATCGGGAAGTCTCTCCCCTCATGAGAGCCGAAGATGCCCTGCTTCTGGATGCTTCGGATATGACGGTGGAACAGGTAGTGGATGTCTTTGTGAAATGGTATCAGGAACGCAAAGTACAGCAGGAGGAAGGAACATGGAAGTAATTCTGGCTAAGACGGCCGGCTTCTGTTTTGGCGTTCGTCGGGCAGTGGAACAGGTATACCAGCAGGTGGAACAGGGTACCAGGCCTATTTATACCTACGGACCCATTATCCACAATGAAGAAGTGGTAGCCGAACTGGAATCCCGGGGAGTTCGCGTTGTGGAAGAAGGACAGCTGGACAGCTGTCGGGAAGGAACCATCGTGATCCGGTCCCATGGTGTAGGACGGCATATTCAGGAACAGATGGAAGCCCAGAGACTGAATGTGGTGGATGCTACCTGTCCCTTTGTAAAAAAAATCCATCGCATTGTGGAAAAAGCTTCCGAAGAAGGCCGGGCAATCATCATTGCCGGCAATCGAAATCATCCGGAAGTCCAGGGCATTCAGGGGTGGAGCCGTACTCCGGTATATGTGGTAGAAACGGCGGAGGAAGTGGAAAAACTGCCGGAACTTAATGAAGTAACGATGGTGAGTCAGACAACATTTAATTATAAGAAATTTGAAGAACTGGTTGAAAAAACAAAGGAAAAGGGTTACAATACTATTGTTGTGAACACAATTTGCAATGCTACACAGGAACGTCAAATCGAAGCGAGAGAAATCGCGGAAAAAGTAGAGTCTATGATTGTAATTGGAGGCAGGAATAGTTCGAATACGCAGAAGCTTTATGAGATCTGCCGGGATGTTTGCCCCAATACCTATTATATACAGACAGTTGTTGACTTAGGAGCAAAAGGTTTCGCACCAGTACGTAGCGTAGGTATCACAGCAGGGGCAAGTACCCCGAACAATATTATTGAGGAGGTTCATACTTATGTCAGAAGTAAGCTTTGAACAAATGTTGAATGAGGAAGGCTCATTAAATCAAATACGTACAGGAGCGGTTGTAAAGGGAACAGTTATCGGAGTGAAAGAGAACGAGATCAGCCTGAACATTGGATATAAGGCTGACGGTATCATCACCAAGAATGAGTATACCAACGACGCTTCTGTTAATTTGACTGAGGTTGTTCATGTTGGGGACGAGATGGAAGTAAAAGTCCTGAAAGTAAACGATGGTGAAGGACAGGTAGCTCTGTCTTACAAGAGACTGGCACAGGATCGCGGAAGCAAGGTTCTGGAAGAAGCATTCGAGAACAAGACCGTTCTGACTGCAAAAGTTACTCAGGTACTGAGCGGCGGACTGAGCGTTATCGTTGATGGCGTTCGCGTATTTATCCCCGCAAGCCTGGTTTCCGATGGTTTTGAAAGAGACCTGAGCAAATATGCTGATCAGGAAATCGAATTTGTTATCATTGAGTTCAATCCCAAGAGAAGAAGAATCATCGGCGACCGCAAGCAGATTCTGGTTGAGAGAAAGGCTGAGATGCAGAAGGCACTCTTCGAGAGAATCGAAGAAGGCATGATTGTTGAAGGCGTAGTTAAGAATCTGACCGACTTCGGTGCTTTCATCGATCTGGGTGGTGCTGACGGACTGCTTCATATTTCTGAGATGTCCTGGGGCAGAATCGAAAGCCCTAAGAAAGTATTCAAGGTTGGCGACACCGTGGAAGCTTTCATTAAAGAGATCAAGGGCGACAAGATTGCTCTGTCCATGAAATTCCCTGATAAGAACCCTTGGGCAAATGCAGAAGAAAAATATGCTGTCGGCAATGTAGTAACCGGTAAGGTTGCTCGTATGACCGATTTCGGTGCTTTCGTTGAGCTGGAAGCCGGTGTAGACGCTCTGCTGCATGTATCTCAGATCTCCCGTGCACATGTTGACAAACCCGCTGATGTACTGACCATCGGTCAGGAAATCGAAGCTAAGGTTGTTGACTTCAATCCGGATGATAAGAAGATCAGCCTGAGCATGAAAGCTCTGGAAGTAGAAGCTGCTCCCGTTGAGGAGTAATTCTTTCCGAATAAAGTATATGACAGATAAGGCACTGTTTTTATTGAGGATACAGTTTGTAATTTTCAAATAACGAAGGGCTTAGAGTGATGCCCTCAGACAGTGGATCGAAAGAAACAGCGACCATGCAGGAGATGAAATACTCCTGCATGGTCGTTTTCCGTTGCGTCAGGACACGGCTTTGTCCCGATAAAAAAAGCCGAAACAATGGATTGATTTGGAAATTTGTGCGTGTTATACTTAAACAATAAACGGGGCGAATGTTTGAGTTGATTTTGCGCGTGCAAAGCACGAAAAAATTGACGAGAGGCCCTTTTCGGTTGTATTCAGATAACAATATAGAATATTGAATTCAGTGGTGATTTCTGTTAGGTTATACTTGATAAGAGGTCATTACATATCCGTACACGGTGTACTGTTTGTTATACCATGAAATCAGAAATTAGGATCCAATTGCTGCCAAATTGAAGAATGGGGGATTCTATGAGTGAAAAAAAAGTGTTTGTACTGCCGGAAGTACATGTTGCGTTTTTTCCGGATGGCATGAACCAACACTGGGAAGAGTATTCCGATACAGAGTTGGAAGAACTTCTGAACAGTCGTGTTGCAAGGGAGGTGCGGAGGTTATACCGGATAAAAGACGGATACTGTGTTCGCGATTTTTGCGGAGAGAGTCTGGTGATTCCTGTGAGCGGAGCCGCTCTGGAAGAGCGGAAAATGGCAATCATTAATCCAGTGGGAAAATTCCTTTGGGATAAGCTTCAGACAGGACAAACCATGGGAGATCTGCTGCTCGCCGTTCTCTGTGAATACGAAGTATCCAGGGAAGAAGCTTTGGAGGATATCAGAGAGTTTCTCGCAGAACTGGAAACGTACAAATATCTGATTATAGAAAAAAAGGAGGATGAAAAATGAAAAAAAGATTATTGGCCGTATTTATGTCGGTAGTCATGGCACTGACCGTGGTGCAGATATCTGCTGCACCGGTATATGCGGCTGAAGCTGATGAGACAGAGTATGTTTCGCTCCCGATTACGATCCGGGATTACGCTGGGGACGGTATGCTGTTCCAGTGGAACGAGCTGGGTACCACCGGCGATCAAGTAGTCGGCGCTTCGCTGCCGACGCCGACGGTGAAGTATACAGCGCAAGCCGGTGGAGGCGCATATAATGCGAAAGCAGCAGACGGCTATGTCCGGTATACATCAACATCTACGGGTATTTATATTACTTACTCGGTAAGCGGAAGTCATACACGAACTTCCATGCGCTATGCGGTAGTGAAATATCGTACCAATGCTGGTTATTTTTCTCAGCCTACCATTGGCCATCGATGGAATAATGGCGGCTCGAATAACTATGTTAACTTCCCGACAGATGGCTATAATCAGAGTGATTTCAAGTCGGTAGTTGTTGATCTTGGCTCCGGAAGTGATACTGTCTCTCATGTTACTCTGTATCCGCGACTGGATGTAGAGGACTATATTGACATCGCTGAAGTTGCATTCTTCTCCGACCAGACGGATGCAAGTAACTATATCACCGGAACAGGAATCGGCGGCGAAATTTATCACCACGGCTCCACCAAGGGGTATGGTCTGCTGCAGACGGATGCGAAAGACCATTTCAATGATCTGGCAGACAGCAGCGCTATTTCGGGTACTACTCTTACTCAGAACGGCACATGGAACTCGGCTACGGTAACCACAAGCAAGAGTAAGCTGAACAGCGGCGCCGAACAGACTCTGTATGGCTGTTATGTCCGTACGAATCTGGTAGAGCCGCAGCTCGATGACAACAAGAAGCCGGTATATACGGAGACGACGGTTACCTATCTGGCGAAGTATATGCAGAAGACACTTCCGGAGATATGGACAAACAGTGATGGTTCCCATAATATGTGGTACGTTATGGGTACCAAATTGTTTGACACCAATAATAATTATGTAGGTCAGGGAAGCAGTGCCGTGAAGGATATGGCATCTGTTCTGCGAAGTACTATTACCGGAGGCCTTGGCACCTATGCCGGCACGAAGAGCAGGACACTGAGCAAAATCACGGATTGTACGACGTATTTTGATGCGGCATATTTCCTGCTGCACAATCTGTTCACAGACAGTGAAGGATATGGCCAGACGGTAACGGAATACAGCAATATCAATCTGGTCAAGAAGACGGTGGACGGAAAGACCTATTATGTTTACAATTCCGCCTATGATGGAACAAAATATGATACTGTCAACGGTGTCATTTCCAATACTCAGACGGACACGATCACGACTCGTGAAGGCACAACCTATGTCCGGGGCAATCTGCAGCCGGAAAGCCGTTTCGATCCCATTGGAGCCATTGGTAAAGACAATGCCTATTATGGCAAAAACGGTGATCCGTATGCGGACGCCGTTAACGATAACGGAAACGATAAATACTATAATGCAACCAACTACAACCTGACCCTGGAAGGTCATGCCCAGTTTATCTATTATGAAGATGAAGATCTGTACTTCAATTTCACCGGCGACGATGATGTGTATCTGTATATCAATGGTATCCGCGTGATGGATATGGGCGGTGCACATGCAATCTCGAAGTGCGGTATTTCTCTGAATGATGTTCGGGTACTTTGCGGTCTGAAGGACGGCGACATATTTGACTTCGACTTCTACTACATGGAGCGTCACGGTACCGCTGCCAACTTTGGTATTGAGACCAATATCAAGATGGTTGATCCGTCCATGCTGACAGAGAAGAACGCTTATCAGGATGGACAGGATGTAGGACATAACGGTTTTGTAAATCCCAACAAACCTGTGACCTATTCCTTCAAGCTGACCAACAACGGCGATGCAAAGATTCAGGAGCTCACATTTAAGGATGATGACATTGGCGTTAACCTTACCAAGGATACAATCACTCTTAACAGTGAGACAACAATCAATAACCTTGCTGTACAGGTTCTGAATGCGAACGGATCAACAAAGGTATCTTACGGGGCCGGCAGCCTGACAGAGGATGCTTTGAAACAACTGCTGGAAGATGGTCTGCTGGTGGGAGAATCCATTCTGATCTATGGATTTAACTATTCCATTCCTGCTGCCAAATGGTCCGATAACAAGTTCCCGAACACGGTATACACCTCATCGATTTCCACTGGTGAAAACGTGCTGCATAAAAAACTGACCGGACTGGCTTCCTGCCAGGTACAGAAACAGGAATATCATTTTAATCCCATGCATTATTACGAGTGGATGGGCAAGGGAGTTACTGCGACAAAAGCAGAACTGATTCAGCCTGTTCTGGATGCTGTCAATAACAGCGGTGTAACCGTAGAGAATGCGGATATTAAGCTCTGCTCTCCTTCCGGTCAGTTCAGTGAAGCCGGCATCAACAGCAAGGCAACGGTTACGGATGAGGGAATTCTTTACACCGGAACTGCTACCGGCGCTGATACATACTATTATAAAGTCAATGATTATGGTCCGATTGCAGTAACCGTCTACAGTTATGATGTTGCGGATAACACTTACGTTCTGGACTACAGCCTGCCGGTTGAACTGAACAACGATCCGGACTTCGGTTTGAGACTCAATGATACGCTGAACCTTTTGTCCAATCCATATACAACAACGGACAGCATTACCGGTATCTCCGCTTCCACAAATAAATACGGCGAATTTGAGTGGAACGAGCCTTCTCTGAAATATACCATGAGTGATTTCATGGATGGGGAGGATTCGACCATCGTTACCGTGCAGGTTCTGGAGGATGGAGCGGCTTCTGTAACTACAAAGACCGGTGTTGTCATGACCCAGAAGATCACCACGGTACCGGCCAGCGTCGTATACTACGAGGATGACTTCGCAGCCATTGAGTATAATGATACGGATACTGCTCTTGTCGATGGAAAAGGCAATAAATGGGAACTCTATCAGTCTGAGAATACAGGAGACCATCAGAGCGCAGATCAGAATTCGAATTACGGCTCGGATCCGAATTATTCGGAAGACAAGACAGGCGAATTGACGCTGGTAGATGAAAACGGCGATCCAGTAAGCTCGACCACTCTGGAAGGGGATGCCTCGAACGGTACGCTTCATAAGCTCACGGTTAATCAGACAGATGATGTTCTTTCCTTCAATTTTAAGGGCACCGGCTTTGAAATCATCAGCCGTACGACAACAGAAAAGTATGCAGTACTCTCTGTCAAGGTTGAGAAGCTGGCCGAGGATAAAGCGCCGGAAATTGTTAAGCAGTTCCCGGTTATCACGGAATGTGTAAATGGCGATCTGTATCAGGTTCCGATTATTTCTGTAACGGATCTGGATTATGGCCGCTATAAGGTTACTCTGCGTGCAGCCAAGAGTACGGCATCAGCGACCAGAGAGCTTTACATTGATGGTATCCGCATCTATGATCCGCTGAGCGAAGATCAGCAGGAAACATACTATAATGCCGGTGAGGCCGCTGCAAAGATCACGGAGATCAAGCAGTTGATTGATGACAAGAATATCGTTTATGCGGATGTGGCTACGGATGAGGAAAATAATGTACTCTCACTGATGTCGGGAACAACGGTGATCGAAGAAAGAGATGAGGGAAGTGGATTTGTTCTATCTGAAGCAGTTGACTTGGAGGAATACTTAACTCTTGGACCTAACAATGAGTTATACTTTGATTCTACCTATGGTACCTCTGTAATTGCGTTCTATCTCACTCCGGATCCAGAGGTCGAAGACTCTGCGAGAACCATCCAGATTGGGGCCCACAGAAAAACGGTAGATGGAGATGGCACTGCTGTGTCTTTGGTATATGGCAGCGATGCGGAAACTGTTGAAGCGGGAACAAACAGTTATCTTATTCAGAGTGGAACGGAGCAGTACTATACCATTGATATCAGCAAGCTGCAGAAAAACGATGATGGAAACTATCTTGTTCTGATCGGAACAAATAGCGGAGAAAATGATCTCAACAATATTCTTGCACTGACCAACCTGAAAATTGCCGGTTATACACTGACCAACGCAGCCAAAGAACTGGAGGATGCAGCAAACGGCAGCGATGAAAGTGATTTGGTTCAGCAGGTGCAGAATTACCGAGCACTTCGTATACCTGCAGCCGAGGAGCCTGCAGTCAATGAAAACTTAAAGGTGATTTCTGCGAAATTTCAGGTTTCCAAAGTGGCTTCCGGAAAGACAGCGACGCTGTCTGTGACTGCTTCCGATGAGGCAGACAGTCTCGAGGTTCTGGATGCAGAGGGCAATCCGGTAGAGTTTACAAAGGTAGTTAAAAAGAGCAAAAAGAATAATATTATATTCACTGCTGCATGGAAGGTTACAGGCAAAAGAAGAAGTAAGCTTGAGTATGTTGTTCGTGTAAAGGATGCGGATGGTGCTGTTTCTGTGAATGAGACTGCGGTATCCATTACCATTAAGTAGAGAAAAGAAGGTGATAGATGTGAAGAAACCGTACATCAAACCAATGATTTGTGTAGAGGAACTTCAGATGGATAGTCCGATTGCGGCGAATTGTATAGCGGACAAAGATGATATGAATTCATTGATTGAATTGGGATACTTTGCGGATCATAATTGCTCTATTATTTATGATGAGAAGATTATGGGAGACAGTCATGATACGATCTGCTATCACAGCAATGTGCAGACAGCTTTTCTGTCCTGATCCCTGTTATGATGTTTCAGTATCATCTGACGATTTCCGGACTGCTGCTGCGGATTGAGTCACCGAGAAAACTGACCCTTCCTCATTGCTTTCATCCTTTTCTGGTGAGTAATGAGGAGGGGAAAACTCCGGATATTGTACTGGATATTTCTTTTGGAGACGGATATTTCGACGACTGCTGTTGGGGGACAGCGATGTCCGGGAATGTCTGCTTCCGGGAAGATGGCCTGATCCAACGGTATTGCTGGAAAGGAAGTGAGTATATTTACCGGGCTGAAAAAGAATGCGGCAGAGATCATGTTCCCTGCCGTATTTTTATTCCGGAAAGCTTTGCCGACACATTTTGCAGAAACGGAAATCTTTTGAATTATCTGGCCCTTGAGCGGATGATGCTTCCGTTTGACAGAGTATTTCTTCATGCATCCGCTGTAATCTATGATGGGAGGGCTTACTTGTTTTCAGCGCCGTCCGGTGGAGGGAAATCTACTCATGCGGCATTATGGAAACAATGTGGCGGTGCAGAATTGATCAACGGTGACAAGGCATTGATTGCAGTTCGTGAAAACGGATGCAGTGCGTATGGCAGTCCTGTTGCGGGAAGCTCGGAAATATATCAGAATCTGGGTGCACCGTTAGCGGCAATTATTTTTTTGAAAAAAGGGAAGGAAAATCATGCAGAAATTCTGCATGGGCATAAAGGATATCTCAGTATTTACAGCGAGCTGGTCAAATGCCCATGGGATAAAAACTATAACTGCAGATTGCTCGAGTTGGCAGAACGGATTGTACAGGAGATACCGCTTCTGTCCTTCGAGTGTACACCGACCCCTGAGGCATTTGAGTACATTCTAGGATTTTTAAAGAGGAAAGAGATATGAGAGAAAAAAAATGGCTGTATACTCCGGTTTCTTTGGTTTTGTTGGTTGTTATGTTGCTTACAGTCAGCATTCCGGTTGGAGCTTATGCAGCAGATGCACAATGGCAGCTTCGAGAGGATTCCCGACTGTTATGGGTGAAAACAGATGACTCATCCAGGGAAGATGGGGACCTGGAAAAACAGATTCAGCTTTTTGATTCCGAACTGGCGGCGGAAGGGCTGTCGGCTTCGGTTCTTCCAATCATATACGGTGAAAGCAGCGATGCGAAAGACGGAGATATTCTCCTGGTTCTGGATGCTTCATTGAATATTGCAGAACAGGGATATGAGGTCGACGTGGATACAGACAGGATTACGGTTCGGGCATCGGATGCGGATGGTCTGTTTTATGGATGCAGATATGTAGAGCAGGCGATGCTTCAGAAGAGCGGGCTTGCCGTCGGCGAAACATATTCGGAAAAGCCGGATTGTCCGGAACGTGGATTCTTCCTTGACTGCGGACGTAAATATTATTCGCCGGAATGGATTAAGGATATGATCAGAGAGATCTCATGGTCGAATATGAATGTAATCTATTTGCATTTTTCTGAGGAAATGGGATTCCGTCTGGAAAGCAAGACATATCCATGGCTTGCCGGGGCAGATAATACCCTTTGTGTCAACGGTTCTGCCAGCGGCGCAGCTGCGGATAATGACAAGTATATTACGCAGGATGAGATGAGGGAGATTGCCGAAACTGCAAAGCTGTATCATGTAGAGATCATCCCTTCCCTGGACAGCCCCGGCCATATGAATTATGCGGTTAAAAAATATATGGAACAATACGGCGAGGATATTGGAAATTATTTCCATTATAACGGTAAAACCTCCATCGTACAGGGTTCCGGTCCTGAAAGTGCTCAGAAGAGCTATTCTCGCGGCATTGACATTTCCAATGAAAATGCGATCATCTTTGCTCAGAATTTGTATAGAGAATATGCTGCATTTTTCCGTGAGTTAGGTTGTACCAGGTTTGACATCGGCGGTGATGAACTGCTTGGCTGGGGAACCGCTGTGATTTCTTCCGTATCCAAATGGAAACAGCTTGACCATTGGAAGGCTTATGCACAGAATCGGGCCAAGGAGGAAGGCAATGCCGATTATGCTGATGCAGTGGCTTATGATGCATTTATGTATTATATGAATGACATATATGAGATTGTCAGCAGCTACGGATACACTTCTGTTCGGATGTGGAACGATGATGCACTGCGTACCTACGATACAGGTTATCAGAATGTTGTCACCTTGAATCCGAGTGTTGAGATTCAGTACTGGACTCCTGCTGCCAATAGCAGTAAGAATAATGTCTGGACATATCTGAAACAGGGATACAAGATCTACAACTTCCTGAATTCCTATAGTTACTATGTATTGGGCAACGAGCACACAGAAACAGGAAGCGGCAGTTATGAGGGCTGCACTCCCCAGCGTATCTATGAAAACTGGAATCCCTATATCTTTGCTCCATATGGTGATACCAATACAGGAAAGAATACATCGATAGGAAATCAGAATATTAAGGGGTCTGCATTCTGCGTATGGTGTGATAATCCAAGTGCAGAAACAGCTTCGGAAGTAAAAGAAGGCGTTTTGCCCCTTTTGCGTTCCCATGGTGCAAAAGCGTGGAACAGTACGGTCAATGCTTCTGTTTCCTACAGCGATTTCCTGAATCGCGTCAGTCAGATTGGCAATTCTCCGGCAGACCTGCCGGTTCCGTCCGATATTGAGGAAGCTTCAAAGTATGATCTGACTGCTCTGAAGGCGGCACTGGAAGAATTTGATGCGGTGAATCATGAGCTTTACACAGAGGAAACCTATGGCGCATATCGGCTTGCTTCCGAAGCCGGTCGGGCACTGCTTCAGGATACATCCGCAATAACGGCCCAGGCGCAGATTGATGCGGCTGTCGATGATATGGTGGAAGCAAAGAACAGACTGCGTTCCCTAGATGCAGTCAGTGAAAATGAATACTTGTATCGGGTATATGCGAAAGCCCAGAGGATTGTACGAGGTAAATACGCCGTTTTATCGGTTATCACTACAGAGGATATCGTAGGCTTTGAGATTTATGATGATAATGGTAAGTACATCGATATTCTGACTATTACAGAAGCAACACCCCTGGCTAAGTATCCGGATGAGTTTTCAACCTATGTAAAGTTCCAGGTGACAGGAGCGAAGGGCAATAGAACGTATACAATCTATGGTATCGACAAGGAAGGAAAGCGCTCCGCAGATTCTCTGCAGATTACTCTTGTATGTCGGTAATTTCATATAGCCTGTAAGCTTATATGACTTGTAATTATTATTAACCTATGATTTCATATAGGCTGCAGATAATTCGGAGAGTCTCCGTCAATTGTTTGACGGAGACTTCTTGTGTAACACGGATTAAAGTTTTTTTGCGGAAGGAGCGGACAAATTATGCCAGAGATGTCCATTAAACGTTATGTTTTTCAGAAAGGAGCTGCAAAACATATCCCGGTCAGCGGTACTTTCGAACTGACACCCCGGTGCAATTTCAACTGCGAAATGTGCTATATTCACATGACTCCGTTGGAAGAAAGGGAAATTGGTACAGAACTCAGTACAGAAGAGTGGATCAATCTGGGACGTGAAGCTGTGGATGCCGGTATGGTGTATCTTCTCCTGACAGGCGGAGAACCATTGCTTCGGAATGATTTTTGTACAATTTACAAAGAACTTGCCGGAATGGGGCTTATGATTTCTGTCAACACAAATGGGGCGCTGGTTTCGGATCGAATTGTGGAATGTCTGTCTGCAAATCTACCGGAAAAAGTCAATGTAACTTTATATGGTGCATCGTCTGCTGCCTATCAGAAAGTGTGCGGAGATGGAAGCGGGTACGAACGGGCAGTGCGCGGCATTCGGATGCTGAAAGAAGCCGGAATACCGGTTTTCATTAATACAACATTTACCAGGAACAATGCAAAGGATATGGAAGATATCGTGGCCTTTGCAAAGCATGAGAAGATTCCCATTCGGATGACCAGCTATGTTTTTCCGCCGGTACGATCTGTTCGAGACGTGAACAAGGATTGCTTTCTGTCTCCGGAGACATATGGACAGCTGGGAGCGCGTTTTGATGCACTGACAATGAATTCAGAGCAAAAAGAGAAGCGATTCTCTGTACTCAAGGCTATCGCTGATAAGCAGGAACAGATTCCGGAAGAAGGAGAGAGCCGTGCTTCTTCGTGTATGGCTGGCCGAGGTGCATTTTGGATCACCTGGGATGGCCGGATGCTGCCCTGTGGTATGCTGCCTTCTTTTGACAGCAGATTGCGCGGTGAATCTTTTATCGATGTCTGGAATAAAATGAAAAATCGGATGGATCATGCAATGCTGCCGGGAAAGTGTACTGGGTGCAGTGCAAGATCCATCTGCCCGATCTGTGCAGCTGTCTCTCAAAATGTGCATGGCGATACCACAGAAGTTCCGGGAGAGCTGTGCCGTTATATATCAAGCTATATTTCGACTTTTTTGAAAATTTATCAGAACGATGGAAATCAATGATGCTTGGAATGATGGAGATACATGAGTTTTCAGGCGATGTACGAAAAGACCATGCTTCACGAGTGGAACCATCATGGCAAAATCCAGTGGATTCCGGACTGTTTTGCCGAATCCAGTGCGGTTTAGGCTTGCAATAATGAGCTGAAAGCTGTAAAATAAATTCCAACTGTGAATTATAGGAGGGGTGTGGATGAAGAAGAACCGGAAAAGAGTGCTGTTGGGATGCATGGCAGGAATGATGCTGCTTTGTACCGGATGCAATTCTGTTAAGTATGAACCGGAAGTTTCAGGTGTTTTTATAAGGAAGGATGGTTCCGTTAAAAGTGCGGAGATCGAACCCTTTGATAATAGTGGATTCACGGAGGAACGTTATAAGGAGTCAGAGCTTAAAAGCTTTGTAGAGGATGCTGTTATTTCCTACAATGAGGAAAACTGCGGTCAGAGTGCTGCCTATGCCAAGGATACCAAGGAAGAATTGAAGGTAGCCATTGAAAAACTGGAGGTAAAATCCAATACGGCAACTCTGATTCTGGATTATGCAAGCTGTCAGGATTACCTGAGTTTTTCAGAGGCAGATGATGCCATTGTGGCTCTTTCTGTACAGACAGCTCCGGAGGCTGCGGACGAGAATATATCCCTCGATGGCCTGGTGGATGCCGAAGGCAATGCAGCTGACACTTCTTCCATGGAGTCGAACAAGAAGTATTACGTTGCTGAAGTGGCAGGAACTTCGGAGATTGTTGTGGAAGGAAAGCTGATGGCTGTTTCTTCCGGTGTCACTGTGAAAGATAAGAACACAGCAGTGATAGACAGCGAAGATCCCGTTATTCTTGTATTTAAATAAGGGGAACACTTTCGACGGAATCATAAGGGTCGGAATATTCCAGAATGTAATTATAAAATAATTATAGAGAATAATCACAGAAAAAGTCGGAAGGAATCGGCTTTGAGATATTAGGAGGCTAATAATGGAGAAAACAATGGATAAGATTGTTGCCCTGGCCAAGTCCAGAGGTTTTGTGTATCCGGGATCCGAGATTTACGGCGGACTGGCAAATACCTGGGATTACGGCAATCTGGGTGTAGAACTGAAGAATAACGTAAAAAAAGCCTGGTGGCAGAAATTCGTTCAGGAGAACCCCTACAATGTAGGTGTTGACTGTGCAATTCTGATGAATTCCCAGACATGGGTAGCCAGTGGACATCTTGGTGGATTCAGCGATCCTCTGATGGACTGCCGCGGCTGTCACGAGCGTTTTCGTGCAGATAAACTGATTGAAGATTACTGTGCAGAGAATGGCATTGAACTGGAAGAATCCGTAGATGCCTGGACTGCTGAACAGATGCAGGATTTTATTCGTGAGCATGGAGTAGCCTGCCCTACCTGCGGAAAGCATGATTTCACCGATATCCGTCAGTTTAACCTGATGTTCAAGACCTTCCAGGGCGTAACGGAAGATGCAAAGAATACCGTTTATCTGCGTCCTGAGACTGCCCAGGGTATCTTTGTAAACTTTAAAAATGTTCAGAGAACCTCCAGAAAGAAAATTCCTTTTGGTATCGGTCAGATTGGTAAATCCTTCCGTAATGAGATTACCCCCGGCAACTTCACTTTCCGTACCAGAGAATTTGAGCAGATGGAGCTGGAGTTCTTCTGTGCACCGGGAACCGACCTGGAATGGTTTGCATATTGGAAAGAGCACTGCATTAACTGGCTGAAATCTCTGGGAATCAAAGATGACGAGATGAGAGCAAGAGATCATTCTCCGGAAGAACTTTGCTTCTATAGTAAAGCCACCACGGATCTGGAATTCCTCTTCCCCTTCGGTTGGGGCGAACTGTGGGGAATTGCTGACCGTACCGATTACGACCTGACCCAGCATCAGAATACCTCCGGTGAAGACATGAGCTATTTTGATGATGAAGCAAAACAGAAATACATTCCTTATGTTATTGAGCCGTCTCTGGGTGCTGACCGTGTTACTCTGGCATTCCTTTGCAGCGCATACGATGAGGAAGAGATCGGAGAAGGCGATGTTCGTACCGTTCTTCATTTCCATCCCGCTCTGGCTCCCGTTAAAATCGGTATTCTGCCCCTGTCCAAGAAGCTGAATACTCAGGCCGAAGCAATTTATGCAGAACTGAGCAAATACTATAACTGCGAATTTGATGACAGAGGAAATATCGGAAAACGTTACAGAAGACAGGATGAGATTGGTACTCCTTTCTGCATCACCTATGACTTTGATTCGGAAAATGATCAGGCAGTAACGATTCGTGACCGTGACACCATGGAACAGGTTCGTATTCCGATTGCCGATCTGAAAGCTTATTTCGAGGATAAGTTCCGTTTCTAAGCAGAATCTCTTTTTGGGAGGTAAGACATGAAAATTTATAATACACTGAGCCGCAGGAAAGAGGAATTCGTTCCTCTGGAGCCGGGGAAGGTTCGTATGTATGTATGTGGTCCTACCGTGTATAACCTGATTCATATCGGAAATGCAAGACCGATGATCTTTTTTGACACGGTACGCCGCTATTTTGAGTATAAGAACTATCAGGTGAATTACGTATCCAACTTTACCGATGTCGATGATAAGATTATCAAAAAGGCTGTGGAAGAAGGCGTAGATTCCTCTGAGATTTCGGAGCGCTATATTGCAGAATGCCGCAAGGATATGGAAGGCATGAATATTATGCCGGCTACCACCACTCCCCTGGCCACCCAGGAAATTGACGGCATGATTCAGATGATTTCCACTCTGATTGAAAAAGGTTTCGCCTATGAGGTCAATGGAACGGTATATTATCGGGTAAGAAAATTCAAGGATTACGGAAAACTGTCCGGAAAGAATCTGGATGATCTTCGTTCCGGAAATCGAACCCTGCTGGTTACCGGCGAAGATCAGAAGGAAGATCCCATGGATTTCGTACTCTGGAAACCCAAAAAAGAAGGGGAACCTTATTGGGAGTCTCCCTGGGGCAACGGACGTCCCGGATGGCATATTGAGTGCTCTGTCATGTCAAAGAAATATCTTGGGGAGCAGATCGATATTCATGGCGGCGGAGAAGATCTGATCTTCCCTCACCATGAAAATGAAATTGCTCAGAGTGAAGCAGCCAGCGGTGTGGAATTCTCTAATTACTGGATGCATAATGCCTTTTTTAATATTGATAATAAGAAAATGTCAAAATCCCTGGGAAATTTCTTTACGGTACGTGATATCAGCGAAAAATATGATCTTCAGGTTCTTCGTTTCTTCATGCTCAGCGCCCATTACAGAAGCCCGCTGAATTTCAGCAGTGATCTCATGGAAGCAGCTAAGAACGGCCTGGACCGTATTGTGACCGCTGTATGCCGTGTAGAAGAGCTGGAAGCCAAAGCACCGGAAGGCACCATGTCCGCCGAGGATAAAGCTGCCGTAGATGCTTTGGTGCAGAAATACGAAGCTGCCATGGATGATGATTTCAATACGGCAGATGCCATTGCCGCTTTGTTTGAGTTGGTAAAACTGGCCAATACCACCGTCAGCGAAGAAAGCAGCAGAGAGTGTGTGGCTTATTTTGCAGAAAAAATGCAGCTGCTCTGCCAGATTCTTGGTATTGTTACCGAAGTAAAAGAGGAAATGCTGGATGAAGAGATTGAGAAGCTGATCGAAGAGCGTCAGGCTGCACGAAAAGCAAAAGATTTTGCCCGTGCCGATGAGATTCGTGATCTGCTGGCTTCCCGCGGAATTTTGCTGAAGGATACCAGAGAAGGGGTAAAATGGAGCAAAGCGTAAGAGAACAATTTCAGTTAGAAGACAGGGACGTAAGAAGCTATTCGTCCCTGTCTCTGGCTTTTCTGGGAGATGCGGTTTACGAACTGGCGATCCGGACATTTCTGGTGGAATCCGGTGCAGGAAAGCCGAAGCAGCTGGATCGTATGAAAAAGGAATGGGTAAAAGCCCAGACCCAGGCAGCCATGGCGGAATGGCTGACAGAGAAAGAAGTGCTGACGGAAGAGGAACTGTCTGTTTATCGTCGCGGCCGCAATGCCAATCCGGCCACCATGGCAAAGAACGCCAGCATGCAGGAGTATCGAAAGGCAACAGGATTCGAATGTCTCATGGCCTATCTTTATTTGTCGGGAAAAACCTCCAGGGCACTGGAGCTCATTCATCATGGGGCAGAAGGCATCGGGCTTCTGGGAAAACAGAAAAGGCCATCAGAATAGAAAAGGAGATCATCCATGCAGGTGGAGAATTTAACCATTGAAGGAAGAAATGCCGTATTGGAAGCATTTCGTTCCGGGAAAACCATAGATAAGCTGTTTTTATTGGACGGATGTCAGGATGGACCGATTCGTTCGATTTTTCGTGAATCAAAAAAACATGACACGCTGGTAAAGTTTGTAAGCAGAGAACGTCTGGATCAGATGTCTGAGACAGGAAAACACCAGGGTGTTATTGCCTATGCGGCAGCCTATACCTATTCCACGGTGGAGGATATTCTGGAAAATGCCAGAAAAAAGGGGGAAGATCCTTTTATTTTCCTCCTGGATGGAATTGAAGATCCCCATAATCTGGGAGCGATTATCCGTACGGCTAACCTGGCCGGTGCTCATGGGGTAATCATACCCAAAAACCGTGCTGCAGGTCTGACGGGAACGGTGGCAAAATCCTCTGCCGGTGCACTGAATTACACACCGGTGGCGAAGGTGACAAATTTAACCACAGTAATGGAAGAATTAAAGAAAAAAGGACTTTGGTTTGTCTGTGCCGATATGGGCGGAGAAACCATGTATCGCCTCAATCTGAAAGGCCCCATCGGGGTCGTAATCGGCAATGAAGGAGATGGGGTATCCCGTCTGGTACGCCAGAACTGTGATATGATCGCATCCATTCCCATGAAGGGAGATATCGATTCTCTCAATGCCTCTGTGGCTGCCGGAGTTCTGGCCTATGAGATTGTTCGCCAGAGAATGGGATCCTGATCCTTTCCGGGGATTATTTTTCAGCTGTAATATATATGCTTTGGTAAAAATAGTGTAAAGGCGTGTCTTGGTAAATCGAAAGGTAAATCGAAAGACACGCCTTTTGTAAAACGTTGTTGACGAATGTCGTTATCTGTGATAAACTCGAAAAGCTTGTTGCCAGCCGCGAAAAATCCAATGAAAAATCGCTGAAGTGAAAAGTTTATTTCCACTTTGAAAAGAGGTCAAATTAAAGTGGCAATTACTCTTACAAAAATGGGTGATTGCTGCTTTTTCTATTTTATTATGTAGAAATAAGTGTTACACTAAATGAAGCAAACAACAGGATGCTCAAAAAAGAAAGGTTTTTTAAACATGACAAATAAGC
>JAQXIM010000016.1 GCA_029007785.1 Clostridiales bacterium
TCATCCATGAAGATATAATCCGCGCCCTGAGATAAGGCTAAAATGACTTCAAACTGATTTTTTTGTCCCGTAGAAAAGCTCTTCAGAGTTTTCCCGGACGGCAGTTCAAAGAATTCCATCAGCCCCCGGTACCGTTTTTCGCGGAATTTTGGAAAATGGTCCCGATAAAAATCGTGGTGTTCTTCCGGAGTCAGTCCAGGAAAAAAAGAATGCTCGGAGGTGGCAAAAGAGAGACGGGCAATATTTTTCTTCGTAATCGGACTGCCATCCAGCAGGATCTCTCCGGAATACTTCAGATATCCCAGAATACATTTCATCAGAGTGGATTTACCGGCTCCGTTTTCTCCAAAAAGACCGACTATTTCCCCTTGCGGCAATTCCAGATTCACCTGATCCAGGGCACGAACCGAACCATGATTCCAGTATGTTTTTTCTAACTGCTTTATCGTAATCATATGATATCCCTTTCTTTTTTCGGCAAAAACTTCATAACAGCCAAATCTTTGCTGCTGTCAGCTTCTGAATTCATGGGTTTTCTCTTCCTATCGTCTATAACACCGTTTACTGCATATTCCACCAATGACTAATATTCTGCCATATCCCCTCCCAGGGATCCGGTATCAGAGCTCCCTCAGGAACCACCATACCGTAAATCCATAAAAAAATCAGCAGACAGGCCATGGCAATTGCCCAGGTTACCAAAGCAGAAATCAATGGAAACGTCAAACAACGGCGATGAAGTTCCCAGCAGTCGGGGAGACGCCGCATAGTATAAATACTTCGGCTTCCCTGGTAAAATGAAAGATAGTAGAAGCCTACCAGAAATAAATGGCAGACAATGGTTACGAGAAAGAGAATCAGAGAACTTCCCATCACATCCGTAAAACTGTCCATCACAGCTCCTGAAATCAGCCTCTTTTGTCCATAATAGGTATCATATAATCTGTTTACCGATGAATACAGCCGCAGAAAAAAGATAAGACTGTAAAGGAGGCTGACAGTCCAGAAAATCAAGAGCCTTTTTCTCTCTCTTTGAACGGAAATTCCCGGAGGAAGATGATTTTCCCACCATCGACATCTTCCCTCCTTCTTCTCTTCCTTTCCTGTATTATGTCGATTCATTTTCTTCCCCCTCTTTCCATAATCGTTCCAGCCATAATATGGCATCTTCTTTTGTTGCCTGCATTTGCCTGAATGTGTGGATCATCTGACGAATTTCATAATCAAAGAGTTCCTGCCGTATTCTCTCTGCTCCTTCCTCATCTATCATGACATAGCTTTTTGCACCTGCATGGGATTGAATAATTCCTTCTTCCTCCAAAAAACGATAAGCTTTCTGAATCGTATTGGGATTGACACCGAGCAGAGCCGACAGCATCCGACGGGACGGCATTTCGTCTCCTTTCTTTATATGACCAATTGCAATGTCATTTTTTACATATTTTATAATCTGGAGATAGATCGGAATATCTTCCGTCAATTCCAGCCCATCCATGGATACCGTCATAGAGCCTCCTCTTTTTCCAAACCTTCCTGCATACTATGATTCGCTCCATTTTCCATTGACATATCGGAATAAAGAATTCCGATACTTCGAATCAGTGAAACGACAGAACAAATGATGATTAAGATATCAAAAATATCTGTCATCATCTGGAAAGCAAGGGCCATGGCCATCAGTATCACAAGCAGATTGCTTCCTTTTTTCGATGTTTCGCAGCGGCGATTCCATCCCGATTCCGTAATGTTCATTCCCAGTGCTGCGATCGCCAGAATATTTCGAATTCCACGGAGATAGTTTTCCAAGGGCAAAAGATTGTGAAGATAAGGATTCTGATAAAATGCCACAAATACTGTCTGAGATGAAATCACAGCATCATCGGCCATCTTCATATACCACATACAAAGTCCATAAGCGGTCAGCAGCTGGACAGAGAAAAACAGAAGAATTACCGTCCAGTGCACAACGGTCTGAAGAAAATACTGTTCCCGATTCGTCAGGGACAATCTCTGCAGAGTATAACGAATTCTGCTGCCGTCCTGCTCTCCCAAAGGTCTTTCCAATATCACACAGAGAAGAATCAAAGCTGCTGCCGCAGCAATACTGATACTCTGCCAATCCATCCCCTCCCATAATTCCTCCTGAAGCGGTATCCCGTAAGAGTTCATTTTCCAGCAGAACAGGAAAATCTGAATCCCACCGACAGCTGCCAGTAAAATCAGCACCCGCTTCCAAATCTGAGCTGCCGCTAAGTAAACAAAAGACATTCTTTTCCGCATCATCTGCCTCCTTTCACATTGTCATCAATCAAACAGCTTGATATTCTCCTCAATCTGTATCACTCATGTAATACAGTCAACTGTATTATATAAATAACACAGTTGACTGTCAATCCGGAAATCATATATTAAAAAAATCTTCATATATGAAAAAACCGCCGAACCTTTCATTCCAGGTGTTCAGCGGTTTTTCTCAGCTCTTTTCTCAGGAAGAGAGTCTTTCCTGTCTATACAACTTTTCTCAGTATATGATCCGGTACCAATAAGGGATTCACAGGTATCTTTACCGGATCTCCCACTTTAAAATGACCATTTTCCATATCTACCAGCAAATATTCCATCCCCGGTTTCCCAAGGACTGCCACTGTTTCTCCATTTACCTCCACGGTCATATCTTCTTTCATCAGACGATGATACCAACGTCGGATCAGATTGAAAAGGGACATAGCAGATCGTTTTTTCGTTTCCAGGAAGGCTCCGTCGGCACAGCCGGATCGGATGATTCCCACCTGAGTGTCTTTATGAAGGCGGCAGCTTCCGTCATAGCCCAAAGTGCTTCCTTTTTCTTTCCACATGGAATCATACACTTCCGTAGTAAGGGAAACGGCATCCCGGTAATCTCCATGAATGCGGCACTCGGTACGTCCTAATATCAGGGAACCGATGCGAACAGCGTCGAAACCAAGATCTCCCCGACTGACAAAAGCCTTCGTTGCTGCCGCATGGGTCAGGCCCGGATTGATTCCCCAGCCTCTTAAGGTTTCCAGAGCTGTCGCCATTCTTTTTTTCTGAATTTCTATCTGGTGAAGGTAGTCTTTTCTCTGAAGAGCAAAATGAGTATAGCATCCTTCCACCCGAACAGCCGGAACCAGTTTCCGGACTTCTTCCAGATGGTTCCAGGAAAACCCATATCGCCCCAATCCGGTATCAATTTTTATGTGAACTCTGGGAATGATCTTGGAATACATTCTGGTTTCCTCCAGAATTTCTGCCTGACGGCGAGAACCAAGCATGAAAATGATATTGTTTTCCAGAAGATCCATACAATCCACCACCGAATATACCGGTGTCAATATAAGGATTTCCACCTCCGAATCTGCCTTACGCAGTTTCAGTGCATCCGTGACAGAATTCACTGCAAAAAAATCAATGTTTTCTCGTCTGCACTGCTCAAACTCCCAAAGTAATCCGGTGCCATAGCCATTGTGTTTGATCACTGCAATTATTTTTTTCTGTGTATGTTTTCGAATCTCTCTCAGATTATGACACACAGCTTCTCTATTAATGGAAAGAGAGATTTCAAATTGTCTGTCTTTGCTCACGGATTCCCTTCCTCCTTTGTCTAATCTATATATTAGACGGAAAAGGTATCTGGAATATTACTACTTTGTAAAAAAAATGTATCAAAAAACATGAACAAAACACACTAAAAACCGGAACCATTCTTAAGGATTTTCCTGATCATAAACGGCTAGAATTCCAACAGCACCAGCTTCATATCGGCTTCGGCATAAGAACTGTCGTTGCAATACTGAATCAGCAGATTGCCTGTCCCATTCTGTACGGAAATATCCACAACCTCTCCCTCTCCTTTATAAATGAGCTCCGGTGTTCCCAGTGATTCATTTTCTCTGTACTCACATCGGTAGATGTCCTGTGCACAGGCAATATAGAGATAATCACAATTCTGTCCGTCATGATGAAAGAGAGCCAGCGTCCGTATCTGATCAAATTTAATATCCTCATAACTGACCTCTTCCTTTCCGATTTTCATACGAATCAGAGCAGATTTATCACCGGATATCCCTATGATCGTCCCCTGATTGACAATCCAATGCCTGCAGTCGTAGATCACATCACCATTGCCCATGGAAGAAATGGATGCATCCCAGTTTCCATCCTCCTTCTCCCTGAGATAATAGACCATATCCATTCCACTGTACATCCAGTAATCACTGATATAACTGTTCCGGAGGATAACTTCCCCACCATCTTCGGAAATGCATAACTGATCAAAAAATCCCAATTCCCATTTCTGGTTTTCTTCCAGAAGAACCATTTGATTCGGAACTGTCGAAAAGTCTATCATCCAAAGTTTTATGCCAGGCAATTCCACTTCCTTGGTTTTTTCCGTTTTTTCCGTTATCTCCACATCACTAAAGACTGCCGCATCATACTCAGAGGAACCGCTTACCAATTCCCGGGTATGCTCCAGGAAAAAGAAGCGTTCTCCGTTATTCGACCAGCATCCGACATAATTTTCACCGCCGTCACTTGATTGTTGCCAGATAATCTGAGAGTCCTTTCCCCCATCCCCGGCATTCTGTTTCTTCAGACAACACGTATTTTCATCACTATATTCCAGAATAATCCGCTGACTTCCATCGGGAGAAGTCCAGATCTTCTCTTCCGTGGATGACAGAATAGGAAGAGGTGAAAAAAGATTGTCAAAGAATCCATAGGCCATATCAATGGCTTTTGTTTCGAACGCCTTTTCCGATTGATATGACAGAAAAACTCTGTCTTCCATAAAGCCGGCATAGGATATTCTCTCCTCTGCCAGAAAATCCTCCATGGTGAATCCCTGGGATAAGAGATAATCCATCTGCGCTTCACTGAACCAGACCTTATAATCATAAGAGTAGATATGAGATACAGACAGCCCCGCCTGATTCCCTTCTTCTTTTGGTTTGTCCAGACTGGCAATCTCAAGAGTTTTCGTCCTTATCTCCCCGGCACAGCCAGTCATGAACGGAAAAAGTAATACAAGCAAACCATAAATGACCAGGCTTCGGATCTGTTTTTCTTTTCTGCTCAAAAACGTTGCTCCCTGGTTCTTATTTGTTTTGTTTCTCTTCATTCCTGCTTCACCCATTCTTTTTCTTTTCATGGTTCCCCCTGTCTCCGGCGTTCCAGGATGACAATATCACCCGGAAAATTGTCTCGGCCCCCGGTTCACTCTCTGCCTGAATGCTGCCTCCATGTTCCATGACGATTTTCTGACAGATTGCAAGCCCCAGACCAGCACTTCCCTGTTCCCGGGACCAGGCTTTATTTACCCGATAGAAAGGTTCGAATATTTTCTCCAATTCCTGAGAATGAACTCCCTCTCCCCGATTGATTACCGTAACAATAACCTGACCATCTCGTCCTTCCACCTTGAGATCGATGGGTTTGTTTTCTTTTCCATATTTGACAGCATTATCCAAAAGATTGATGAGAAGCTGCCGCATTCTGTTTTCCTGTCCCAGAATCCAACAGGGTTCCTTCCGAACAAAACAAATCGTATTTCCATAACGGGAAGCTCTCAGTTCCATGGAAGCTGCCACACGTTCTGCCAGATCTGCCAGATTCATGGGTTTGAATTCCTGATGATGGCGGTTATCCGACATATCCAAAAGCTGGATAACCATCTGATACAGTCGCTGACTTTCTTTCAGAATATGATTCATTCCCTTATCAAACAGCTCTTTATCACGGCCATCATCCTGCTGGATCAGCTGAGCATATCCCTGAATCGTCGTCAGGGGAGTTTTGAGCTCATGGGTGGCATTATCAAAGAAATTCTGTTTGCTTTCCAGAAGTTCTTCCATTTTCGTCTTATCTCTCTCAATTTTTCGAAACTGATTTTCCATGGTACGGAACATTCGGTTCATATTTTCCGACAGTTCTCCGATTTCATCACGACGACTGCGCATAGACATCCGGACTTCCGGAAGATCAGACAGATTTTCCTCTCCGGACACGTGAGAAACTCTTTGGGAAAGGCGGGACAACCGAAGAATCGGAGCAAGAATCTGACTTAACAGCCCCCAACACAGTAGAAATGACAGACAGAATATCAGTATGATAATCTGGATCATTCTCCGGACAAACTGAATATTTTCTTTCTGGGTATCCGAATAATCCATCTGATAATAAAGATATCCCACCACCTTTTCTTCCACTTCCACGGGAAGAACAAAGGAAACCAGACAATAATCTTCATAATTATAGTCCATTTGAAAGACGGGTTTCCCCTCCGCCGCACGTTCAAAAAGATTCTTGCCCTTCAGACTCATATTTCCTTTTCCCCCGGCAAGAGGACTTCCATCCTGATCATAGGCAGCAACCTTATCTGCTCGTCCGTCATTCAGTTCCTCTCGAAGGAACTCCCATATCTGACGAAATCCTTCTTCATCATTATTGTAACCATAAGTCACCAGGAGCTGGCGTGTATAAATATTGCTGTTTTGCCAGATGCTTTGAATGTCCGTTCCAATCTGAGTCTCCATCCGAAGATGTAAGTCTCTCATCATCAACCCATACATTACAAGACCACTGACCAAAAAGATCAGCATGAGTCCCATGGTCATTTTCCATCGAATTCCAAAACGATGTTTTTTCTTTTCATCGGGACCCTTCATTGACTTTCCTCCGGCACATATTTATAACCGACACCATACACGGTACAAAGACTTCCTCCCAATTCCAGTTTCTTTCGAAGACGCTGAACATGGATATCCACGGTTCTTGTATCCCCCGGATAATCATAACCCCATACCTGTTCCAGTAGAATTTCTCTCGTCTGTACCATTCTTGGATGTTCCAGAAAACAAAGAAGCAGATCGTATTCTTTTGGTGTCAGATCCACTGTCTTTCCATGCTGGAGCACCATATGCTCCTCCCGGCGAACCTGGATTCCCTCACCATAAATTTTGGGCTCCTGCTGTCTCTGGTTCACTTTATCCATCCGTCGCAAAATCCCCCGGCATCTCGCAACCACTTCCCTCAGATCGAAAGGCTTCGTAATGTAATCGTCTGCTCCGGCTTCCAGCCCCAGAAGCTTATCATCCATACTGCCCTTGGCTGTCAGCATGATAATGGGCACATTGTACTTCTCTGTGATCATTTGACACACGGTTACACCATTGATATCCGGAAGCATCCAATCCAGTAAAACAAGATCCGGCTGAAAACTCTCCATGGCAAGAAATCCCTCACTGCCGGTATAAACACACTTTGCTTCAAAGCTTTCTTTCGTCATTCCATACTGCAGAATATCTGCAATCGGTTTTTCATCTTCTATGATCAGTATTTTCGGCTTCATCCTTATCCCCGTTCCTTTCTCATGTTTTGTTGGATCTCAGATTCATGTATTTTCATGCAAGCAGAAAACACATGAACTTTTGACTCTTATATCATACCATAATAGAATGATGTTGGGGGCAAAAGTCTTTGTCATAATAAATTCATTCATTTTCCAGAATAAAGATAAATCCCTGCAGCAAAGAAAAGAAAAGTCCCTGCTGAAACGACAAAACATCGCTTCTGCAGAGACTGTTTCCATATTCCAATGATAATTAGGCGCAGGATTTTTTCATTTCTTCCTGCCCAGTGCTTTACAGCACCTTCGATAAGAATTCCTGTGTTCTGGCATTCTGAGGATGATTGAAAATCTGATCCGGTGTGCCCTGCTCGGTAATCACACCGCCATCCATGAACATAATTCGGGTTCCCACTTCCCGGGCAAAGCCCATCTCATGGGTAACTACAATCATGGTCATGCCTTCATCGGCCAGCTGTTTCATTACGCTCAATACTTCGCCTACCATTTCCGGATCGAGAGCCGATGTGGGCTCATCAAAAAGCATAACTTCCGGATGCATGGCAAGAGCACGAACGATGGCAATTCTCTGTTTCTGTCCGCCTGAAAGCTGAGAAGGGTAAGCATTTGCTTTATCTTCTAACCCAACTCTCTTCAGAAGCTGCATGGCTTCCTCAACGGCTTCCTCTTTTGTTTTCAATTTTAATTTTACCGGTGCCAAAGTCATGTTATCCAGAATACTCAGATTATTGAACAGATTAAAGTGCTGGAAAACCATTCCCATCTTCTGACGCATCTGATTTACATCGGTTTTCGGATCGGTAAGAGAAACCCCATCAAAAATAATATCTCCGTCGGTGGGGATTTCCAAAAGATTCAGGCATCGAAGGAACGTGGATTTGCCGGAACCGGACGGTCCGATTACAACAACCTTTTCTCCTTTGTTAATATGTTCGGTGATGCCACAGAGGACTTCATTCTTCCCAAAACTCTTTCTCAGGTCTTTAACGTCGATCACTCTGTCTCATCCTCCTTTCCAAAGCTCCCATCAATGCAGAGAGAATCATTACCAGAAGCAGATATACCAGAGCAATACCTACGAAAGGCATAAAGGCCTGATAAGTCTTTCCCTGAATCAGCATAGCTGCTTTTGTCAGATCACGAAGACCGATTACCGTTACAATGGAGGTATCCTTCAGCAGGGTAATCAGCTCATTTCCCAGAGCAGGAAGAATATTCTTCACAGCCTGAGGAATAACAACAGTGCTCATGGTAGTGGCATAAGACAATCCCAGAGATCTGCCAGCTTCCATCTGTCCCTTATCCACCGACATGATTCCTCCGCGGATAATCTCAGATACATAGGCACCCGAGTTAATACCGAAAGTAAGCATAGCCGTTACAATCTGATTACGGGTACTTGCAAAAATAACGAAATACATGATCAGCAGCTGAACCATCAAAGGTGTTCCGCGGATAACGGTAACATAGACCTGAGAAATCCCGTTCAGCAGCTTCAGAATAAACTTCCGTCGGCTGGGAATCTGCTGATCGTACAAGGTTCGAATGACTGCCACGATAACACCGAGAATGATTCCTATTACCAGAGCAAGAGCAGCCACCTCAAGGGTAACGCCGATACCTTTCAGATAAAGCAGCCAGCGATCTCCCTCGACAAAGCTCTGATAAAAATCATGCTGTATTTCAGCAAAAAACTCACTCATATGATCGCTCCGTTTTCCTGATTATTCGTTGGTATTGATATAGCTGTCAACAATTTTCTGTACAGAACCGTCATCAATCAGTTCTTTCAGTGCCGAATTCACTGCATCCAGAAGCTCCGGATTATCTTTGCCTACACCAATAGCATAATCTTCCACGGTAAACTCGGTTTCCAGAATCTTCAGACCTTCATTCTGTGCCACATACTGTTTTGCCGGCTCACTGTCAATGACAACACAGTCTACCTTGCCGGTCAAAAGTGCCTGAACAGCGTTGGCTCCGTTGGTATAAGCCGTTACGTTCTCTTCACCGTATCCGCCATTCTCAGGAATATCAGAACAGTAAATGTATCCGGTAGTTCCTTCCTGACATCCAATCTGCTTTCCTTCCAGATCATCGATGGAAGCAATATCAGAATCCTCGGGAACAATAACAACCTGAATTCCGGTAGCATAGCTTTCGGTAAAATCAACATTCTCTTTTCTTTCCTCGGTAACGGTCAGACCTGCCATAGCAATATCGGCTTTGCCCTGCTGAACAGCTACGATAACAGAACTGAAGTCCATATCATCTACAACCAGTTCCAGACCAAGCTTCGCAGCAATGGCTTCGGCGATTTCTACATCAATTCCTTCAAAACCGCCGTCATCGGAAACCATTTCGTAAGGAGGGAAGGCTGCATTCGTAGCCATATGAAGCTCACCTTCTGCAACCGTTGTAAAGCTTGCTGCCTGATTCTGATCAGCGCCCTCGGCAGCAGGTGCTTCCGTCGCTTTGGAAGAACTTCCGCAGGCAGACATTCCTACTGCCATAGTAAGAGCCAAAGCAAATGCCAGTAACTTCTTCATCTTTTTCATAATTACGTCTCCTCTCTCAAATCCTTTGGATTTGCAGCATCAACGAGGTAAGTCCCGGTCTGTTTTCATTTGTTTTCCAATATGGCAGCGTATACAAAAACACACTGATTAAAAATGCATAAAAATCAGATAAACCAGGAAATCAAATCCTCTTTGACATAAAACATTATAAGTTTTATTCTACTCGGACAGCCTTTATCTGTCAAGAATTCTCCTCATTTTCAGAAAAACACCTTATTTTTTTTCAGATTTTTCATCCGTATCAATAAACTTCTTTGCATAATTTTTCCCGGAAATGTATTTTTAATCGAAACAAAGATAGAAAAGAAATGGGTAAAAGCCTAAAATCCTTTCATCCCCGCCTGCATATAATGAACTAATGACACATAAACCTTCGGTCGATTTTTGTGCTTCGCACTCTCAAAATCGACGAAAGCATCGAAGTCCGCAGATTTTTCTGCATATTTTAAATCAGGAGGTTATCATGATTCAGGATCCTTCCACTGCCTATGCTGCCGCTCAGATTCAGGGAAGTATATCATATCCGGATCTTTACGGAATCGTCCGTTTGAAACAGCTTCCCAACGGAGTTTTGGTGTCAGCAGAAATATTCAACCTGCCGATTCAACAGCCGGATGGACACGACATATATGGTTTTCACCTGCACGAAGGGATGAAATGTCAGGGAACCCCCGACGATCCTTTCACAGAAGCCAGAGGCCATTACAATCCTCAAAACACGGTTCATCCGTATCATTCCGGAGATATGCCGCCGCTTTTCAGCAATCAGGGTTATGCTTATTTTTCTTTTTTCACGGATCGCTTCTCTGTTGCTGATGTCCTGGGACGAACGATTATCATCCACGATATGAAGGATGATTTTACAAGCCAACCCGGAGGTAATTCCGGTTCCCGGATTGGCTGCGGAATCATTGTCTCTGCCTGAACGAAACCACAGAAGGTGTCACTTCCGGCTTCTTTTGATTGTCTGCCAATGGAAAAATCCCTGTTCCACAAAAGAACAGGGATTTTTTATGAGTAATCATGATCTTACGGAAGTGCCTCCTTATAACCAAGGATTGCCTTCACCACCGTTTTTCATGAAAAATTACTGCAGAGCTGCCATATGCTTCAGAGTACGAATCAGCTGGCTGGTGTAGCTCATCTCATTATCATACCAGGAAACAATTCTTACTTCATAAATCTTTGTACCGCATCTCTGGGCCAGAGTCTGGGTAGCATCAAAGAGAGAACCGTAAGACATACCAATGATATCACTGGATACCAGCTGTTCTTCCGTATATCCGAAGGATTCAGAGGCAGCAGCCTTCATGGCAGCATTGATACCTTCTACAGATACGGATTCCGTATCATCCTTCAGGGTTGCATCCAGAATCGTTACGGAACCACTGGCAACGGGAACACGCTGAGCGGAACCGATCAGTTTACCATCCAGTTCAGGGATAACCAGACCGATTGCTTTTGCAGCACCGGTACTATTGGGAACGATATTGATAGCGCCGGCTCTTGCACGACGGAAATCACCTTTTCTATGAGGACCATCCAGAATCATCTGATCACCGGTATAAGCATGAATGGTTGTCATGAAACCGGTACGCAGCTCACGATAGTTGTTCAAAGCCTTTGCCATGGGTGCCAGACAGTTGGTGGTGCAGCTTGCACCGGATACAATCAGATCATCTTTTGTCAGAGTCTCATGGTTAACACCATAAACAATGGTGGGCAGATCATTTCCGGCAGGTGCAGAAATCAGGACTTTCTTAGCGCCTGCTTCCAGATGTGCCTGAGATTTTGCTTTGGATGCAAAGAAACCGGTACACTCCAGAACAATATCTACTTCCAGCTCTTTCCAGGGAAGCTTGCTGGGATCGGGCTGTGCATAGATCGGGATCTGAACTCCGTCAACCGTAATGGAATTGTCATCGTTGGATACCTGATGGTCTCTGGCGTAGGAGCCCTGTACGCTGTCGTACTTCAACAAATAACCCAGCATCTCCGGCTTTGTCAGGTCATTGATTGCTACAACACGGAAAGTCGGATCACCGAAAATCTTTCTGAATGCAAGACGTCCAATTCTTCCAAAACCATTAATGGCAACATTGATGCTCATTGATAAATTCCTCCTTACTTCCTGTTATTCTCTCATTCAACAGGATACATTGATTTATTTCTTTCAATGGCTATATTATACAATATTTTTGTGCCATTTTCTAGGAAAACATATTAGGAAATATTGCACCATTCTCTTGTCATTCCATGAAAGAACTCCAGAATTTTTCATTTTTTCCAGTTTCTTTGTATATATTAATCATTTTTCGATAAATCATTTCCGTATTTGTCCTTATGTGCCTCTTCCAGCAATAAGATGATTCCGTCTATCTGCATCGTTCGATAAATTTTCATCCGGCAACGGTTAATCTTTCGATGGATTTTCCCTGTTCCCACTGGCAGCAATAATGCAGGATTCCATCTCTGCGGATCGATAACCGCGTTCACGAAGCAAGGCACTGGCTGTTTGATCCGTCAGATCTCTTTTCAGTTTTTTCGGGCGAAAAACATAAACTAATCCCTTGTTTTTCGAATAACGCAGCGGTATTACGCGAAGTCCCTTGGGAACAAGACGTTGATTCAGACTGCGGATTTCTTTTAAGAGTTCTTCATAAGAAGAACAATGACACGAAAACATACTGCCTGTTTTCATACCTGCAAGAGTCGGTGAACAATGCAGTACAATCAATTTTTCCGACATGGAATCGCTCCTTATCTTATTAAGTAAGTCACATCTAACTCCTGTGTAAAAAAAACAGAATTATCTTCTGTTTTTTCATATGGATAAGGCAAGGTGCAGATTCCCATGCACCTCTGCCATTCCACATCCATTTGAAATTATTTTTATTATGCTTTACTGCTACGTTTTGTCGCCTCTTTATAAGGTCTGAAGAGCATATAAATCATATAGGCAAGAACCGCAATGGCAAAAACCAGACCGATGATATTCAGATTTCCGGTAAGTGCACTGCCGAACTGATTGATCATAAAAGCAACGGCATAAGCAAAGCCACACTGATATCCGATAGCAAACCAGGTCCATTTTCCATTATTCATCTCACGGCGAATGGCACCGATGGCTGCAAAACAAGGGGCACAAAGCAGATTAAATACCAGGAAAGAATAACCGGTGATCTGATTGAAATTTGCTCCGATTTCAGCCCATCCTCCGGTATATAATACGCCCATGGTGCCAACAATATTTTCTTTGGCCACCAAACCGGTGATGGAGGCAACAGCAGCCTGCCAGTTCCCCCAGCCAAGAGGAGAAAAAATCCAGGCAATAGCACCTCCTATGGCTGCCAGAATGGACTGATCCAGTTCATCTTCGGTCAGCATACGAAATCCCTCTGCTGTAAATCCAAAATAGCTGGTAAACCAGATAACAATGGTGGAAAGGAGAATGATAGTGCCGGCCTTTTTAATAAAGCTCCAGCCGCGCTCCCACATACTGCGCAATACATTTCCTAACGTAGGCATGTGGTATGCAGGCAATTCCATAACAAAGGGAGCCGGTTCACCAGAGAACATTTTCGTTTTCTTCAGCATAATTCCGGAAACAATAATGGCTGCCATACCAATAAAGTAAGCAGATGTGGCTACCCAGGCAGATCCGCCAAAGACAGCACCGGCGATCATGCCGATAAAAGGAACTTTTGCACCGCAGGGAATAAAGGTGGTGGTCATAATCGTCATTCGGCGATCTCTTTCATTTTCAATGGTACGTGATGCCATAACACCGGGGATGCCGCAGCCTGTTCCAATGAGCATGGGAATAAAGGATTTGCCGGACAGTCCAAACTTACGGAACACACGATCCAGTACAAAGGCTATACGTGCCATATAACCGCAGGCTTCCAGAAATGCCAGCAGCAGGAAGAGAACCAGCATCTGGGGAACAAATCCAAGTACGGCACCAACACCAGCCACAATACCATCGTTGATCAGGCCGGTAAGCCAATCCGCCGTATCCATAGCTTCCAGAGCATTTCCAACCAGTACCGGAATACCAGGAATCCATACACCATACGACGCAGGATCCGGTTCTTCTCCATACTGTTCCAGAATCGTTACCGCTTCAATATAATCTTCCAAAGAAGCCATTTCTTCTGTTACTTCCAATGTTTCTTCATTTTCCACTTCGTAGGGAAAATCTCCCATGGGAGCAGTTCCGTTTTCTTCTGCATAAACATCGTATCCGTCAACGATCAAAGCCGCTTCCCCGTATTCCTCTGCCGCTTCACTATAGGCAGCTGAACCAATACCAAACAAATGCCAGCCGTCGCCAAACAAACCATCATTGGCCCAATCCGTGGCAGCCGCACCTACCGTAACCATGGACAGGTAGTAAACACAGAACATGATTGCTGCAAAAATAGGAAGTCCCAACCAACGATTCGTAACAACTCGGTCGATTTTATCGGAAGTGGAAAGCTTTCCAGTGGAATGTTTTTTATAACAACGCTGGATGACTTCGCCTATGTAAATATAACGTTCATTGGTAATGATGGATTCGGCATCATCATCCAATTCCTCTTCCGCCATTTTAATATCTTTTTCGATGTGAGACAGAACATCCTCTTTCAGATCGAGTTTTTCCAAAACCTTGTCATCCCGTTCGAAAATCTTGATGGCATACCAGCGCTGCTGTTCTTCCGGCAAACCATGAACAGCTGCTTCCTCAATATGGGCAATCGTGTGTTCTACCGGTCCGGAGAAAGTGTGCATGGGTACGGTTTTTCCATTTTTGGCTGCTTCCATGGCTGCTTCTGCTGCTGCCATGACACCATCATTCTTTAATGCGGAAATCTCTACCACCTTGCATCCAAGGGCTCTTGAAAGCTCCTGAATATTGATTTTGTCACCGTTTTTACGAACAAGATCCATCATATTGATGGCAGCTACCACAGGAATTCCCAGCTCGGTAAGTTGGGTAGTCAAATACAGATTTCTTTCCAGATTCGTACCGTCAATGATATTCAAAATCGCATCGGGCCGTTCGTTAATCAGATAATTTCTGGCAACTACTTCCTCCAAAGTATAAGGAGACAGAGAATAAATACCTGGCAAGTCAGTGATCGTAACATTCCCATATTTTTTCAGTTTACCTTCTTTCTTTTCTACAGTAACACCAGGCCAGTTTCCCACAAACTGGTTGGAACCAGTCAATGCATTAAACAAAGTAGTTTTACCGCTATTCGGGTTACCAGCCAGGGCAATTCTCAAGTTCATAGTATTCTCTCCTTCTATTAGTTTTCACTAACTCATATTGAAACAAATAAGGGCTTTTGCCCTATTCGTTTTTTCTTATTCCACCTCTATCATATCCGCATCGGCTTTTCGAATAGACAATTCATATCCGCGAACGGTGATTTCTACCGGATCTCCCAAAGGGGCTACTTTACGAACGTATACCTCAACGCCTTTGGTGATACCCATATCCATAATACGGCGCTTTACCGCACCTTCTCCATGAAGTTTAACAACTCTGGCGCTCTCCCCAACCTTAATCTGGCGAAGTGTTTTCATAACGATTCCTCCTTCTATTCTCTTCTACCCAACAAACAGACAATCAAACCATGATTTTCTGTGCCATTTCCTTACTGATTCCAACCCGGGCTTCTTTCACCTTAACGATAACATTCCCCCCGATGATATTTATGACGGATACTCCTGAACCTACGACAAAACCAAGATTTTCCAGATGTTTTTTCACTTCCGGCTTTCCGCCGATTTTCCTGATGATATACTCTTCGCCCGTATCCGCAAATGTAAGCGGCATCATACGCTCACCTTCTTTACTTTTGTTATCTTTTTCTATTTTATGTTAGATATTGCTAACCCCTGCGTTAAAAAACAGTTAGACTCGCTAACTGATAGTTATGTTAAACTAACTTTCATATTTTGTCAATTACCTTTTTTATAAAAAACAAAAAAGCCGGTCATCTGCATCTTATAGTCAATTTGCTGGTGATCGGCTCTATTCAATTTCCAGTCCCTGGGAACAGCAGGCAGCTGCATCAGCTATGAGACAAGCAAAGTAAAGCTGGTCCGGAACGGGATTTCCCTTTTCATCGTACGCCTGATAATAGGTAAACTGTCCCTTCATTTTTACGGTTTTACCAATATAATCTTCCGGAGCAGACATCATGTTATAAACCTCTGCATACACCATGGTACTGCTGAGGGAAGTCAGATCCAGATCAATTCCGGAACTATGGGTACAAAAAAACAAGGGTTCCGGCAAAGCCAATAAAGCCTGCCCAAATGAGCAGACTTTTCCTCCTTGTATTCTCCGTTCTTATATTCAATTCAGAAGCATTACCTTTAACGAAACCAGTGTGATCCCGGAAACATGTTCTGTATAAGAACATACTGCCTGATACAGAATGTGAAACAATGCCGCGAAGAAAACCACTGCAGTACCGGAAAACGTAAGATTTTCCAGTGTATTGCGGCATGCATTGATCTGGAGACAAATCGGACACACTTTACCATTACAGTCATGTTCCGATTCCACAGCAATAAAGGCAGAAGAGGACAGTAAAACAAAAGCTGCCAGGACAGCCAGGAATACACTGAAAATGCGCTTTTGCTTTGACATGATTCCCCCTCCTTCCTGATCTTTGTTTTCGTAAATTCAAAAGCTTTCTGATTTGATGAATCATCATTCACCTGCAGATCTGCCATGGATCTGCCGCTTTCTTCTCGTTATTTCGCAGATATTATAGCCCAGGAAATTTGGGTTTTCAAATCATAAACTAAGGTGACGAAATTCCTCATTGCTTTTTCCTAACAGCAATGAGGAAATTTTCTGACACAGATTTATTTTCCTGCCATAGTTTTTGCCACGATATACACACCGGCAAGCATTTCTGCCACAGACACTCCCACCAACAAGCCGGAAAAGAAATCCTTGACAACACTTCCGCCAAAAGAATGGGCAAGTGCCTGAATAGCCAGTCCCATTACGATTAGCAAGACACCATACAGGTTATTCTTTTGCTTTTCCAATTCCTGGGTTCTTCTCAGCAAATCCATGATCTGTTCTTCATCATACGTGCGAACACTTTTTTCCTGAGAGGCTTCTCCGTCCATCAACTCAGCCACAGTAATGTCCAATTCTTCACATAAGGATTTTACCACCGAGTAATCCGGCATACATTTACCTGTCTCCCATTTTGAAATGGTTTTATTGGATACTCCGATCTTTTCTGCCAACTGTTCCTGTGTTAAATTCTTTGCCTTTCTTTTTTGAGAAATAAACTTTCCTGTCGCAATCTGGTTCATTTCATCGTCCTCCATTTCTTATTTATAGCCCAATACTACCTTTTCCCCTTCAAAAACAACACCCCCTAAACGGAGATTTTACGTGGAATCAAAAAAATCAGATAGAAAAGCTGGTTTACGCAGACAATAACCGGCACATTTCCCATATGTTTTTTAATATGACATATGGAATTATGAATTATTTTTATTATATCAAAACATTGGCTCTGGCATTTTGTATGTGTCTGTCACCACTGCAGAAGGCAGCAGCATACGCAGACGTGAAAACAACAGTTCCGGAAACACTGGAAATGGACACAGAGACAAATACGGTGCTGCAGTACCGGATACGGATCCTGTCCTTGTTTTCGGTGATGAAAATCTGGCAGATGAAGATGCATTTGTTCTTTTAATGTATGGTGACGGATTTACAGCCGAAGAACAGGATACCTTCTATAGCATAAAAGTCAATTCGCGATGAACATAATGGTCATCGCGCACAATGAAAGACAACGATCAAATCACCTTATCATAAGCGATTCTTCCGCTTCCCCGAACGTAAATAATTCCGCAGCGTTGATATCCATTTTTCTCGAGAATATGCTGCATTCTTGTATTAGGAAAATCCGTATCCATCCGAATATAGCCCACCTTTTTTACCCGACAATACTCTTCGATCAAATTCCAGACGATATCTGCCAGTCCAACTCCCCGATAAGGTTCAGAAAATGCTATACGATGAATCACTGCATAGGGGGCATCCAAGGTCCAGCGGCCCTCAATGTATCGATAAGTAGGTTCTCCGTCAAAAGCGATGCACATATATCCGGCAATTGTACCATCCACTTTAACAGCATATCCTTTTTGATTCATAACATCATCACGAATGGAATCATAATTCGGATAGTCATCGGTCCACTGGACAAATCCCTGCTCCCGCTGAAATTTTCTTCCGCTGTCCACAATTTCATAACACTGGTGTATCTCTTCTTTTTTTACCTTCTCTAAAGTAACCATTATACTTTCCTTTCCTGTAAAGCGTATCCTAATACTCTTGTTTTCTGTCAAGTCTTTCCCCACTCATTGACTTGCTGAAATCTTTCTTTCCATTACCGGAAACATCATCCGATCTGTTACGGAAAAAAAGACAAAAAGTGCTTCAAAACAATGTTAGGATCATCTTTTCTCCATACCGCAATAATATCCTCAATTTCCGCCTCTCCTTCCAAGGGGATAAATATCAACTTATTGGTATCCATCCGGTTGTTGGCACAATAGGCCGGCAGAATCGATATTCCTACTTCGGCTTCAATCATCATGATAACACTTTCCATATCACTTGTTCTCAGCAGAATATCCGGATTATATCCCGCTTTTTGATAGAGCTGAATATAGTGGGCATCGCCCAGGGAATCACCGTTGCTGGAAGGGGACATGAAAAGAAGCCGTTCCCCCTTCAGCTCACTGCGTTTCAGAATGCTTCGCTGGGCAAAGGGATGGCTGGAGTACAGGGCAGCCATCAGCTGCACCCGGTCCACCAATCTGACACAGGCCCTGTCATCCTGCAAAATATTTGTACTGTCCCAGGTAAAGATGACATCATATTCTCCATTCAAAAGTCCGGCTGCCAGCATATCCGTATCATGACGAAAACAGGTAATCAACACATTCGGGTATTTTTTGTGAAATTCCCTCAGTTTTCCGGGAAAAGAACTGCACTCATAACCTTTTGTGTAACCAATCCGGATACTTCCCTCCAGTCCGTCTTTCGCAGCATGGGTTCTTTTTACAGCCAATTCCATTCGTTCCAGAATGGCCTTTGCTTCCTGCATAAATACTCTGCCCGCCGGAGTCAGCTCAACCGGACGTTTTCCCCGTTCAACTAATGTGGTTCCCATAGTATTCTCCAGGGCTTTGATTTGCTGGGTAATTGCAGTCTGAGAAATAAAATTCTGTTCAGCAGCTTTTGAAAAGCTGCGGCATTCCCCCACAGAAACAAAGTATTTTAATTGATTGATATTCATTTCACGTCTCCATATATTATAAGTTTATCTTATAATACTATGTTAATATAAGTTTTGCAATATGGGAAATTGAGGCCTAAAATGAAATCAAAAATGCTAGGGGGTAGCAATGAAAAACAGTTTATTTATCCCGCTTCGGGAAGAAAATCTTACAACCATGCGTATCCGTTATGACTTTAAAACCGGTGCGGTTCGCCTGTATGCAGCAAAAGAATGGGAAAAAGGCTTTGATTTTTCTCAGTATAATCATACATGGTGGATTGACGGAATTTATACGGAGGATGCCCGTTATCTGAATACCAAAGAGGTTTGGGCACTGTTTGAAAAATATGACCAGAAGGAATATCTGGAACAGGTCATTGATCTTCTCCGTGCCGGCAAACATTTTGGAATCGATATCTACTATTATGAAAAGTACGATATCCGTTTCATGATGAACGAACATAGCCGTAAGATTGGTCTTCTGATTTACTCTGTCTTTCGGAGACGGGTTAATTTCCAAATTCCGGGCTTTGGGTATGGGATTGTTTGATTTCTTTGACTTTATCTCAAGTGCATGTCTCTGTCTTGGTGCATTGCTGATGGTTCTGTACGTAGTATTCCGCTGGGGCTTCAACAAATTCCGAGACGAAGCTAATGAGGGAACCAGCGGAGTATTCCAGATCAAGAACTGGATGAAAGGCTATATCTGCTTTATCTATCCGATCGTCCTGGTTATCGTAATATACTGCATCATCAGCGGATACTTTTTCTAAATCAGTTAGTTGATTTTCAGCTGCTTTCCCTGAGTCATCAGCAGCGAACGATTCTAGAATAAAGAGGAAGAAAGCAGGACGTGCAATGACTCGTAAAATGTCCCAAATGTCTCAAAGATTGCTTTCCGAAACAACAGCTTGCTTTCCCGTTTTTCCTGGGTTACAATTCCTTTAGTGACTTACGTTTATTTATGAGCAGTCTCTTTACTATCTCACCCTTTGCATAAGGAGGTCATCATCATGTTAAGGAGTCAGGAAATGCGGAAAATAGCACCGGAAATGGATCCGCTCCGTATCGGAACGGGTTGGAAACCGGAAGATCTATCGAAAACTCAGGTTATGATTGAAAGCACTTTCGGAGACAGTCATCCCGGCAGCGGCCATTTGAACATCCTTGTAGAAGAAGTACGGAAAGGAATCGAAGAAGAAGGCGGACATGGTGCACGGTATTTCTGTACTGATATCTGTGACGGCGAGAGTCAAGGTACTGACGGCATCAATTACAGTCTTGTCAGTCGTGAAATGATTGCCAATATGATTGAAATCCATGCAAATGCAACACCTTTTGATGCCGGTGTTTATCTGGCAAGCTGCGATAAAGGTCTTCCCGGCAACCTGATGGGACTGGCAAGGGTGAATATCCCGTCCATTGTAGTTCCCGGCGGCACCATGAATGCCGGTCCCAAGATGCTGACGCTGGAACAACTTGGGATGTACAGTGCAAAATATCAGCGCGGTGAAATCGATGAGGACAAGCTAAACTGGGCAAAATGCAATGCCTGCCCCAGCTGCGGTGCCTGCTCCTTCATCGGTACCGCTTCTACCATGCAGATCATGGCAGAAGCACTGGGCCTTGCCCTTCCGGGAAGTGCCCTGATGCCGGCTACCAGCCCGGACCTTCTGAATTACGCAAAAGAAGCGGGCAGACAGGCAGTAAAACTTGCTTCCATGCCCCATATGTGCCCCAGCGACATAATTACCATGGACAGTTTTGAAAATGCCATTCTGGTTCACGCGGCAATTTCCGGCAGTACCAACTGTCTTATTCATCTTCCTGCGATCGCCCACGAATTCGGTATTGAAATTAACGGCGACACCTTTGACAAGCTTCATCGGAATGCTCACTATTTGCTTAATATCCGGCCCGCAGGACACTGGCCTGCAGAATGTTTCTATTATGCAGGCGGTGTCCCTGCTATTATGGAAGAAATCAGAGATCACCTGCATCTTGACGTGATGACAGTAACCGGAAAAACACTTGGCGAAAATCTGGATGAACTGAAACAGAATGGATTTTACATCCGTTGTCAGGAATGGCTTCAGAAATTCAACGAACGTTATGACATTTCCCTGAAAAAAGAGGATATTATTCGCCCCTATGATCAGGCTATCGGAACGGACGGCAGTATCGCCATCCTTAGAGGAAACCTGGCACCAGAAGGCGCTGTGATCAAACATACCGCCTGCCCGCAAGAAATGTTTCAGGCTGTCCTGCACGCAAGACCATTTGACAGTGAAGAAGAATGTCTGGAAGCCGTTCTCCGGCACAAAGTTCAGAAGGGTGATGCCATATTTATCCGCTATGAAGGCCCCAAAGGAAGCGGTATGCCGGAAATGTTCTATACATCCGAGGCCATAAGCAGCGATCAGGAACTGGGAAAAAGCATTGCCCTGATCACTGACGGACGTTTCTCTGGTGCCTCCACCGGTCCGGTGATCGGCCACTGCAGCCCGGAAGCCATTGACGGCGGTCCTATCGCTTTGGTAGAAGAAGGCGATCTCATCGAAATTGACATCATCGCCAGAAAATTAAATATCATCGGCATTAATGGAATTAGAAAATCCCCGGAAGAAATCGAGGCAATCCTCGCTCAGCGCCGCCAAAACTGGATCCCCAGAAAACCTAAATATCAGAAAGGTGTACTTGGTATGTTCAGCAAACATGCTGCCAGCCCCATGAAGGGAGCTTACCTGGAATGGTAATGCCATCGGTGAATATTTGAAATAAAACTTAAATAAACAGACACCAATCATCTTCATGACTGATGTCTGTTTATTTTAAAGTATTGTGTACCATGTTCTCCTGGCCTTTTATCCACGCCTTCCTACTAGTGTTTCCGAGAAAGCTCGTCAAACAAACCGGAAATTATTTTACAGCAATAATCACGGAGAACTTATGATAAGAATACAAACATTTGACTTCTGCAAACCCACAATGACGCAGCATTTCCACTTCTTGTTCCACGGAGCATTCCCTGTCAAGTTTTCTGCGTTCTCTCCAGCGTTCAATATCTCTGTCTGTCAGCCCGCTGTTATACAACTGCTGCTCCCAATATGAATCAAACCACCTGTTCATCGTTGCTGTCCCGGCACAAAACTGATCGTAATTCACAAATATACCACCGGCAGGCAGCAAATCATAAATCCGATGGAATAATTCCTTCTTTTGCAGATCATCCAAGTGATGAATAGACAATGCAGAGATGATTGTGTCAAACTTGCCGTCCGGCAGTTCTTTTGTATAATCCATAACCAGATGATCAACATTCACCAACCCGGCAAATCTCTTCCTGGATACGTCCAGCATTTCCTCTGCTATATCCACTAATACATATTCAGCTGTCAAGGAATAAATCTTTTTCGATTCTCATCGTATTCTTTGGCAATCAGATTAAATTGTTCTTCAATATTCATAATATAGAGTTCCTCACAGATATTCCGCATAGAATGTCCGACATACAGACATCCAGCGGCTTTTTGTTTGTTTTTTGCTGGTTCTTTGTTGTTCTTTATTTACCTTTGTTTCGTCTATTGTTCCAATAGGTATCCTTTATTACTATTCCCGGAAAGATTCAATCTGTAATCGCTTCCCCAGTACAGGTCCGCGTATACCTGCCCCTGTACTTCATGAGCAATTCCATCTCGATCCATAACACTCAGTCGTATGACTGCGGCAGAACCATCTTTGATTTCTGCCGCAAAATCTTCCTGTATTAATTGGAAGTTTACATTTAGTCCGCTCTGCAATGCCTTTCCGTCTGCCTCACTCATGGACTGCTGCCCGGATACACTTCCGCACTCCACATTCAGACTAATCCCATACACATCATCCTCAGCATAGTTCACAACAGTAAATTCAAGTACGTCTTCCGTTTTATGTCTGTCAGAAACATCGACCTGAGCATTTGCCTCAACCGATACACCGCCTAATACCACATTCGACAGTCCTGTCCTTCTCACTAACTCTTCAAACAAGTTAATATCTGTTCCGACTTTCTTTATCTCTGCACCTGCGAATTCTGATGCTTCTTTGCTGGTAACGGAAAGAGTTACTGTTTCGCCATCTAATTGGTACTCATATATAACTTCATTCAGATTTCCAATCTCCGCCAGGAAAACATATGCATACATCTTTAATCTTTCTTCAAAAGCTTCCTTTCTGGTTGAAGAAAAACTATTCTGAAAAATCATTTTCCAGGAATATGGTTCCACTGATGTCTGAAGCTCATTTGTGAATCCACCTGTGTAAGCAGTCATATTCAGAGCATTTACAATATTTCCATTGGCAGGCATATTTCCGATATACGGATTATATGCAGCATACAGACTGGAAGTGAGGGGTGAAATCAGCTCTCCATTTGCCCAAACAATCCGGTTCCCGATCCAAACCTGGCGAATCTCTTCCGAGGCTGTATAATTTGTGTTTGCAGTCGTTTTATAGAAAAAGCTTTTATGAACACAACGTAAAGATATTTATAAAACGACATCCGATTCAATGATGTCGA
>JAQXIM010000017.1 GCA_029007785.1 Clostridiales bacterium
CAATACTGCTCAAAAAAGACAAAAACCCTTCTTAACTGGAAGGGCTTTTGACATCTTTTATTCAGATAAAATTTTGTGTTTTACTTTCCACTCAACAATTCTATTCGCATATTTGCTGGTCATAATGGTTCCTACCACAACAATTCCAAAAGAAATGCCCAGAGACATTCCCTTTATAAAATCAAACAGTTCCGATGTTTGTTCTGGTTCTATAAATAGAACAGTCAAGTAAAAAACAAATGCAATACAGCCACAAATAAATAGCAAATGCATTCTTTTGATTATTTTTTTCTTATACCTTCCGAATATTCTGCTGCTTGTAACAATGTATAAATCGTAGATTCTTTATTTTGTCAGCACTTTTTTACAATACTTGTGTGCTCCACAATTTAAGTAAATCACCTTCTTCATCCAAATGCATAGATTACACAGAAAAAGACCACTTATACACGGAATTATCACGCATATAAGCAGCCCTATTATCATAATGGAAACCAGAGAGTGATCATAAGATATGCATCTTCTCATCCTCCACTTTCTTTGTTCTATTTCAAAGGTTTTCGCCGGAACATCAATATACCTGCCCCTGACATTACCACAAACCATCCAATATCATAAAGCATCATGTGGCTGATATTATCCAGCCGAATTGCACAAAGCTGCATGACCTGTCCACCAGGAGTTACATCCAAAAGCAATTCATATACAGCCCTTTCTTTACTTCCCTCCGGCAGATAATTGGGATTTGGCTCTAATTCCCCATCATATTCGATTTCTCCGGATTCTGTCACTCTATATGCCGGTGCATAGTATTCTTCCTGGTCCAGTGTAGACTGAATCACCGTTCCACTTACGAGAAACAGAAGAGTCAACATGATACACGCAATAGCAGAACCTGCCTTTTTGCCAAGCACCATGGATATCCATGTAAAGATCGCTGAAAAAACTGCCAGCTCACAAAATATCCCCGCATAAACGTAAATATAGACACGCAGTGGATTTGCACTCTCCATCAGGATGATTCCGGACACCAGATAAAACACAGACCATATCAAAAGAAACATCCATCCTGCAATCATGGTGATGAACAGATTTGCGATGTAGATTACAGTTCTTCCATGTCCAATCACAACCTTATTCCGAAGTGTTCCATCACTGTATTCTGCTCCTATATAGAGAGCGACAAATGCAGCCAAAGGAAAGATTGCCACCGCAGCATCAGATTATACATGGTCAGCACCTCCAATCAAGTTAAGATAAAAGCTTTCCAGACTTTCATCCTGTTCTTTCATTGTCAGAATCTCACAGCCATAGGAATTTGCTATCTCTACCAGTTCGGAAACCGTGATTTCACTGTAAATATCTGCTTCCGAGTCTGAAACAATCCTGTAATCTGCCTTTCGATGTTCCAATGCCTTCGTAAAGGCGGTCACATCTGATACACGCACGCGGATTTTCTTCGCACATGCTGCTTCCAGTTCTTTTGCACTGATTTCCTTCACCATGTGGCCATGATCGATAAATCCGTAATGGGTTGCCAGCTTTGATAATTCATCCAGAATATGACTGGAAATCAGCACGGTGATTCCCTGTTCCCGATTTAATTTCAGAATCAGTTCACGAATCTCAATGATTCCCTGGGGGTCCAGACCGTTTACCGGTTCGTCCAGCACCAAAAAGTCCGTATTTCCGGCAAGCGCAATGGCAATACCAAGTCTTTGGCGCATTCCAAGGGAAAAGTCCTTCACTTTTTTCTTTCCGGTATCCCCTAATCCTACGAGTCCCAACAGTTCTCGGATTCCATCGAAGTCCGGCTGTCCCAGAATCAGATACTGCTGCTTCAGATTATCTTCTGCCGTCATATCCAGATAGATGGATGGTGTTTCCACCACCGCCCCCATTCTTCTTCTGGATTTTCGGATTGTCTTATCCGAATCTGGAATATCGTACAGACAATAGCTTCCCTCCGTTGGATATTGCAGTCCCGTGATTATCCGGATCAGCGTCGTTTTGCCAGCTCCGTTTTTCCCGACAAATATCCTCTTCTGTTTTCATATGAAAAACTCCTTCCTTAATGATATTATCCAAATACATTTAATACTCCATGT
>JAQXIM010000018.1 GCA_029007785.1 Clostridiales bacterium
TACCGGCGGATACGGAGATGACTGGGATGCGTTCAACGAAGAGTGGAGCGTAGACTGGGCAGTACTGGAAGGAAGCGTTACCGGAATCGAACTGACTCATGAAGCCAGTGCGGAACCGATTCTTCGTCCGGCCACGGTAACTCTGGCCAATGGCGGCGGACCTAATGTCAACAACTCTCTGTATAATGAGAATACACTGGACGGCAAACAGGTTTACATCAAGATCGATACGGCAGAAAACTTCCAGGGTGATACTCTGAAGGTAGCTCTTCGCTTCACCCGTGTGGTAGGAGATGGCGAGTATGCTTCTTACATCCACGTAATCGATTTTAATATTACCCACAAACAGGAACAGACCATCACCAGCACCATGGCAGGAAATATTCTGACTTACTATGGAGCAAAATCCTTCAATCTGGAAGCAGAAACCAGCGGAAATGGTAAGCTGACTTACAAATCCAGCAATAAGGATGTGGCAAAGGTAAGCAAGAATGGTCAGGTTTCCATCGTAGGAACCGGTAAAGCAGTTATTACGATTACTGCTCACTCCACCGCAGATTATAAGCTGGCAGTGAAGAAAATTGTGGTTCGTGTAACTCCCGGCAAGGCAGAACTGAAGAGCGTGAAAGCAAAAGGCAGCGGCAAACTGGAAATCACTGTAAAGAAAGATTCCATGGCCAATGGCTATATGGTACAGTTCTCGAAAGATAAGACTTTCAAGAGCAGCAGTACCATCGTTCTGGATAAACAGAGCCGTAACTCTGTTACAATCAGCAAACTGAAAGCTGGTCAGAAGTATTATGTCAGAGCCTGCGCTTACACGAGCATTGGCGGAAACAAATACTGTGGAGTTTACAGCGATGCAGTCAAGGTGAAAGTAAAATAGTAATGTAAAAGTATAAAGATGCTGCAGGTTTTTCCTTCCTGCCGAACAATAATGTTATTGAACGGCATGGAAGAAAAATACCTGCGGCATTTTTTATGCATGTCGGCGGCGAAACGAGGCAGAAATGAAAATATCTTGCTATATTAGAAAATAGTGATAAAATAGAGATATAAATACCATATTTCAAGAAGGTATGGAAAACAGAAGAAAATACAATGAAGCATTCTGATCCGATCACTGATCGGATCAGAATGTTTGTACCAGGGAGAAGAAAAATGTTTAATAAAGTCACTGCAGTATATTTTTCAGCAACAGGAACCAATATGCGATCCGTTTGTACAATTGCCAGAGAATTCTGTGATCGGATGGAAGTTGTTGATGTAACGATGCGGGGAGAGACGAAGAAAAAACTTTCCTTTGGAAGAGATGAACTGGTAGTGATCGGAGCTCCGGTTTATGGAGGAAGGATTTATCAGGGTGCCATGGAGCGCTTTTCCGATATACACGGAAATGGAACTCCTTGTATTGTAACGGTTACATATGGAAATCGTCATTATGATGATGCGCTGTTGGAACTGACAGATTTTATGAAAACACAGGGGTTTCAAGTCATAGCGGCAGCAGCATTGGTTGGACAGCATACTTTCGGCCATATTCAGGAGGGACGTCCGAACGGTAAAGATATGGAAGAGGATCGTGATTTCACTGTTCGTGTGAAAGAAAAATTAGCTTCTTCTGATTGGAGCGAACCTCAGATCCCCGGAAACTATCCTTATAAAGAAGGCGGAAAGGGAGGAAAGTTCCGTCCGTTGACGAATGACAGCTGCACTCTTTGCGGAGCTTGTGCTGCAGAGTGCCCGGAGGGAGCCATTGCTTCCGATTGCAAAACCATTGATCCGGATAAATGTATTTCCTGTTTCCGGTGTATTCGCAACTGTCCTTGGCGTGCAAAGCATATGGATGTACCGGCTTACCAGGAATTTGCCGAAGCATTTTCTCAGAAGCTTTCCGTGGCCAGGGAAAATGAATACTTTCTGTAAATGAGAGTAAAGTAAGTTGGTATCATAAATGAAAGGCGGCTCTGCTTGAAAAGACAGGCCGCCTTTTTGTATAGGGTTCAGTAAAAACAAAGGAATAGAAAGCTGACAAAAAATAAAAGAAGATACAGCAGCAAAGGAAATACAAATTTTGATTAAATGAAAAATAGGAAGTTAAAATACAGATAATAAACAAAAAGACGGTATAAAATCCATATAGGATCAAATTATTAGATAGTATAATATCAATCAACAAAAAGACGAAAGATAATAAAAAATATTTGAAAAAGTATTGACAAAACGATATTCGTATGGTATCCTTTAACCATCAAAGAGATAAAAAAAACAAAGGAGGTACAGTCCAAAGGACAGTTAATCATCGTTTCCCTTTATTAAATCTAAAAAGGAGAAACACAGGATTATATCTATTTTGCAATAGAAGATAAGTAAAATGAAAAGCGTTTGATTGTGGCAAGAAGAATTAAATAGATTTTTATCGATAATGATTTCCATGAATGAGTGCTAAATATAGGAGAAGAAAAAAGAAAAGTAATATTGCAGAATAGATCGCAGGATAACTCAAATAAAACAAAGGAGGTACAGTCCGAAGAAAACATAAGTAACGTTCCCAATATATTTCGATGGGGAACATAGGAAACTCTATTAGCCAGATCAATTTCCGGAAAAAAGGAAAAAGAAGACAAATTTGAAAAGATTCTGTATGACGAGAAAGTATGGATGATAAATAATCAGATTGTCGACGATGAGTGATGACATGGATGGAATGTTAGGCGATAAAAAATAGAGATACATCGAATTAAAAATAGAATAGCGGAAAAACTGAATATTAAGAAAGCGAGGTTAACCAAATGATTGAACCTGCATACTAAGAGGCGGATATTAAGCTTGAAAAAGATTGATATCCGCCTGATTCATTGTATAAGTTCATTTTCGGGATGCCAATCATGGTACGCCTGGATGATAAGACAAATTTATAGAAAGAGGGAACAAGAACGGTTTGCTGAATGTCCCTTCTTTTTTTATGCTCATGCAAAAGAATGAATTTATACAATAAATCAGGCATAAATCAAAAAAAACTGCAGTGTAAGGCAACGAAATGCACCGGTTTGCAGACTATTACTATGAAAGTACTTTTTTGCAGATGCGAAAAATAAAGTGTCGGTATGCGTGAATGTGTCGGATATTTCCCGAGAAAATCGAATCCGGTGCAGGAAGGCAGATCGGACAGCGGAATCATGCATGATGAATGGGAAATCAGAAAGGAAATGGATTCCTGAAGATTTCTGCCGGAAATTCGAGGAAAATATTATGAAAAAAGAATGGGCATTGGTGAGGCGTGCCAAAGAAGGAGATGTGGAGGCTTTTGGTCAGCTTTATGAGCAGATATACCGGGAGATGTATTATTTTGCTCTGTATGTACTAAAGCACCCTCAGGACGCAGAAGATGTAGTAAGTGATACGGTGACAAGTGCATTCGTTTCTCTGAAAAAATTAAAGAAGGAGGAGGCTTTCCGAAGCTGGATTTTTCGGATTCTTTCCAATAAATGCAAAGACTATTTGAGAGAGTACGTCCGACGATCGGAAAGAATAGACGAGATGGCACCGGAATCGAAAGAATGGGACAAGAATGTTTCCATGGAAGACGGTGGAGAAAGCCGGATTCTGGTAAATGATATTCTGGATCATTTGGAAGACGAGGAGCGCATGATCATCAGTATGCATTTGTTTGCCGGTTACCGGGAAACGGAAATTGCCGAGCTGTTGGGACTGAAAGAGAATACGGTTCGTTCTAAAAAGAGCCGTGCCCTGAAAAAATTGTTGAAGTGTTTTGACGAGAATAACAGCAAAGAATAGGGAGGCAAATGGATGAGTTCGAATATGCAGGAACATGAAAACACACAGGAACGGGAAAAAATGAAGGAACAGGAAAATATGTACGAACAGAAGAATATGCAGGAACGAGAAGAGGTGAAAGGGCAGGAAGACATTAATCAGCAGGAAGGAATCCATGATCAGGAAGAGATCCACGAGCGGGAAGGAATCCATGGTCAGGAAGAAATCAATGAACAGGAAATTCTGAATCGGATAAAAGAAGAAACAGACAAATATTCCATACCTGAAAGCCTGAAGCCGGAAAATATCTGTGCAAAACTCTCGGAAGAACAGCAGAAAGATCAAAAGAAACAAATGTGGTGGAAAAGTCGTTATTTTCGAATGGCAGGAACCGCAGCAGCAGCCGTTCTTTGTCTCTGTGTGATTGCTCTCGGCCATTCCCTTCATTTGAATCAGAATGTGATCCATAAAGGCGAAGGTCAGTTCGTGGAAACAGACGACAAGAACGAGAACCTGGGACAGACATCGGGAGGCAAGGAAAATGAGGCAGAAAGTTCCGGTCGGGTGCGGAACAATGCAGGCGATTTATACGTAGTAGCAAAGAATTACGAAGAAGTAAAGCAGCTTATTGAACAGCAGAGCAAAACAATGCTTACCGAGGGGTACGGACTTCGGGAGGAGGGCATGTTGTTTGACGACGTGGAAATGCCGGCTATGGAAGAAGAAGCTGCTGAGGATGTGGGAGCCAATGCCGGTTCCTCCGAGAGTGCGAAAAATTACTCCTCCACCAATCTGCAGACGGAAGGAGTCGATGAGAGTGATCTGGTAAAAACGGATGGGAATTATATATATACGGTCAACAGGCAGGCGGTTTATATTACGGATATTCGTAAAGCATCCATGAAGAAAGCCAGCAAGCTGGAATTGCCTTTGGAGACGGCGGATCATATTCAGGAAATCTATGTGGATGGAGATCGTTTATGTGTGCTGGTTAATCGGTATGAGTCAAATATGAAGGATTCGGAAATTTCATCTGACGATGAAGATGTTGAAATATGTGTTGATGTTTATTATATAGACTCTTCCGTGCAGACGGTTCTTTTTGTGTATGATATTTCCGATCGGACCAATCCCAAATTACAGGGAGAGTTTTGTCAGGATGGAGATTATAATACTTCTCGGAAAGTGGGAGATATGATTTATCTCTTTACCAATAAATGGCTGACGGATGTGACAGATAATACGGAGGATTGGATACCAAAAGCCGGCGGCAGGGAAATTGCGGCAGACAGTATTTATCTTCCGAAATACGGAAATAATAGTTTGGTGATTTCCTCCGTGGATATCAATCATCCGGAAACATCAGTGGACCAGATCATGATTGTCAACGATTTTGTTCAGATTTATGTGGGAACAGAAAACCTCTATCTTTACTCCTCCAGTTACGAAGGAAACCAGCTGAACACTAAAATTGCCGGATTTTCTTTCCGGGATGGAGAGATGGATGCCATCGGTTCGGCTGTGGTACCGGGAAGTGTGAACGATACCTTTGCAGTATCGGAAAGAGACGGACAGCTTCGGATTCTGACAACGGAATGGGATTCGGACAATGAGAATGGTCTCTATTTGTTCGACAAACAAATGAAACTGACAGGAAAACTGACCGGTCTGGCAAAAGGAGAACAGATTTATGCCGCCAGATTCATCAAAGATATGGTGTATTTTGTGACATACCGGGAGACGGATCCTCTTTTTGCCGTGGACTTGTCTGATCCCACCAATCCCAGGGTTCTTTCGGAACTGAAGATTACCGGATTTTCCGAGTATATTCATCTTTGGGATGAGAACCAGCTGTTGGGAATCGGATATGAGACAGATCCGGAGACGGGAGATCATTTGGGGCTGAAGCTGACCATGTTTGATATTTCGGATCCTGGAGCTTTGGAGGCCATAGAAAGTAAGGTGCTGAAGAATGTGGATTACAGCAGTGCCTTCTATTCCTATAAGCAGGTTCTGGTCGATTCCAAAGAAAATCTGATTGGTTTCCCCACCGAGTCTTATGGGGAGAGCGGCTGTGAATACAAGTATGTTCTGTACACATGGACGGGGGATAAATTCCGGCTTTTAATGGAAGAGGAATGGGATTCAGATTCTTATATGTTTGGTGAAGAGATTCGAGGCCTTTATGCCGACGAACGCTTTTATCTGGTAGATTCGGAACGGATTATTTCCTATGACAGAACAGTGGATTATAAAGTTCTGGATGAATTGAAATTTGATTAGAGGGAATTGCTGCCTAAACAAGGCGATATATCCGGATGGAATCTATTGGAACCTTATTTGACGTATAACAGAATCAGAACGGGGATATGCTGAAAATCCTCTGCAGATATTATGGGATATTCGGAAGGAATGTTCATATAACTGCAGGGGATTTTTTACGTTTACTTCTGCTTGACTTCTTTCTGTATAATCCTTCCGATTTTCCGCATACTAACTCCATATTACAGGATATGGAAACCAGAAAATGGGATGGGAGGAAAGAAAAAAGCATGAAAGCTACAGGAATTGTACGTCGCATTGATGATCTTGGCCGCGTGGTTATTCCAAAAGAAATCCGAAGAACTCTGCGTCTTCGGGAGGGAACACCTCTGGAAATTTTTACGGATCGGGAAGGGGAAATTATTTTGAAGAAATACTCTCCCATGGTGGAATTAAGTGGTTTCGCTGTTCCATATGCAGAAGCTTTGGCTCAGAATTCTGGTCATATGGTATGTGTCACCGATCGGGAACAGGTCATAGCAGTGGCCGGAGGGGCAAAAAAAGACTGGCTGCGGCGAAATTTAAGTGAACGTCTGGAAGAAATTCTTTACAGAAGGGAAATTTTTATGTCCGGAAAAGGAGAAAGATCTTATGTGCCGGTAATCGAAGGAGAAGGAGAGGAAAAATATCCTGGTCAGGTTGTAGCACCGATTCTCGGTAATGGGGATGTCATTGGATCGGTTATTTTATTGAATCGGGAGGAGAGACGTTCCATGGGAGAGCTGGAGAGAAAGCTGGCAGGAACGGCCGCCGGATTCCTTGGAAAGCAGATGGAGAGCTGATAGAGTAAAAAAGAAAAAAGGGAATGGCAGGAGAAGCTGACAGGAAGCTGAACCGAAAAGATCATAGGATAATCGAAGGATAAGAACAGGAGAACAGGAACAGTCAATAAGGATAGGGAACAAGAGCAGCAATAAGGATAGGGAACAAGAGCAGCAATTAGGATAAGGAACAAGAGCGGCAATAAGGATAGGGAACAAGAGCAGTGAATAGGATAGGGTGGAAGAATCTGTAAAACAATGGTATAATAAAAAAGCTTTTGCGTTCTGCAGAAACTGCAGACGAAGACAGTGATCTTCCTGAGATGGAGGAGGATATTTGAAAATACAAGGAATCTGTGGCGGAAGAAAAGAGGTTCCTTAAGAATAGGATGCATTTGAGGAGAACGACATATGAAAAATAATCAGACAATTCCCAAACGAGCGGATGTGGATCCGGCATATACCTGGTCAGTGGAAGATCTCTTTGCGAGGGAAGAAGACTGGGAGCAGGCTTTTCAGGAAGTCAAAGATTATCCGGAAATTATCAAGAGATTCCAGGGACGATTGGGAGAAAGCGCGGAAACCCTGCTTCAATATCTGAAGACCTCGGAAGAGTATGGACGAAAGATACTTCGTCTGGCCGGCTATGCCAATTTGAGATGTGATGAAGATACCGCCAATACGGAAGCCCAGTCCAGAAAAGGCCGTTTCTACAGCTGGATGGCTCAGGCTGAAAGTGAGACTGCTTTTGAAGAACCGGAACTGCTGACGATTCCCCGGGAAACCCTGGACTCCATGATGGAACAGGAGCCGGAGCTGGCCGGATATCGTCGTTTCTTTGAAAAGAAGCTCAGAAGAAAAGAGCATGTTCTCAGCGAGGCAGAGGAAGCATTGCTGGCCGGTGCTTCCGAATTGGGAGATGCACCGGAAGATATTTATGGATCTTTTCTGTATGCGGATATGAAATTCCCCAGTGTGGTTGATGTGGAGGGAAAAATTCATGAACTGACCAATGGCTCTTATATTTCTCTTGTTCAGAGTCAGGATGCTTATCTGAGAAAAAATGCATTCAGTCATTATTATCAGGTTTATGAAAATTATAAAAATACTCTGGCATCCATGCTGAACGCCCAGGTGAAAAAGGAAATCTTTTTTGCCAGGGCAAGAAAGTATCCCAGTGCCATGGAAGCGGCTCTGGATCGCACGGAAGTGCCGGTATCCGTTTATCGTAATCTCATTTCTGCCGTTCACAGCAATATGGAACCCATGTATCGCTATATGAATCTGCGAAAGAAACTTCTGGGTGTGGATACGCTCCATATGTATGATATCTATGTACCTCTGGTACCGGACAGCAAAAAGGAAATTGATTTTGAGACAGCAAAACGGGAGGTTGTGGAAGCGACCAAAATTCTGGGTGAAGAGTATAGCCGGGTGTTGGAATCCGGTTTTCAGGATCGTTGGGTCGATGTTTATGAGAATCAGGGAAAGCGTTCCGGAGCATACAGCAGTTTTACCCAGGAGCATCCTTTCGTTCTGCTGAATTATAAGGATAATCTGGACAGTGAGTTTACCCTGGCTCATGAGATGGGACATTCCATGCATTCCTATTTCAGTCATAAATATCAGCCTCAGGCGTATTCCTCTTACGTGATTTTTGTGGCAGAAGTAGCCTCCACTTGCAATGAAGCTTTACTGATGCAGTATCTTCTGAAGAAAAATTCGGATCCTGCCCAGAGAGCCATTCTTCTGAATTACTTTCTGGAACAGTTCCGTTCTACGGTTTATCGTCAGACCATGTTTGCTGAGTTTGAGAAGGATATTTACGAGAAAGCAGAGCAGGGAGAAGTGCTGACGGCAGATGCTTTGACTAAGAAGTACATGGATTTGAATCGACTGTATTACGGACAGGATGTATTTTTGGATGAGGAAATCGGTATGGAATGGTCCAGAATTCCTCATTTTTACTATGATTTTTATGTATATCAGTATTCTACCGGTTTTGCTGCGGCCATTGCACTTTCTCAGAGGATTCTTCGGGAAGGCCAGCCGGCAGTGGAAGATTATCTGAATTTCCTGAAGGGTGGATGCTCTCAGGATCCCATTTCTTTGCTGAAAATGGCAGGAGTGGATATGACGACAAATGAGCCCATTAATCAGGCTCTGGAGTATTTTGGAGAGCTGGTGGATGAATTCGAAGAACTGATGAAGCAGTCGGGGAGAATCAAATGATCAGACGGGAAGAGAAAGCAGAGTATAGTTGGGAAGAACTGAGAGCCATTGTGGATGATCTTCGGGGAGAAGAGGGCTGTCCCTGGGACCGGGAACAGACCATGGGTTCTTTGAAAAAATATCTGAAGAATGAAACGGAAGAAGTATTTGAGGCCGTGGATGCAGGAGATATGGAGAATCTCTGTGAAGAATTGGGAGATGTTCTTTTCGAATTGCTGCTGTTTGCAAGAATTGCTTCGGAACAGGGAGCGTTTACCATGGATGACGTGGTTTCAGGGATTGCCCGGAAAATGGTACGCCGTCATCCTCATGTTTTTTCCGATCAGCATTATGAGACGGCGGAAGAACAGCTGGCTGCCTGGCAGGAAATCAAAGCCCGGGAAAAGAAAGATAAGCAGAAGAATTGTTCTCTTGACAAATAGTGTATGAGAGCTTATATTGATTGAGGCATGATTTTTCTGCGTAAAATAAAGAAAAAGATAAGAGGGAAAAGGCTAAAAAAAGATCTTCCCTGTTATAATATGAGGAGGTTGCTCACACATGAAAAAGGATGAACTGATGTCTGCTGTTGCAGAGAAGGCAGATATTTCTAAAAAAGATGTTGAGAAAGTAATGAAAGCATTTACGGACGTAGTTACCGAGGAGATGAAGAACGGCGGCAAAGTCCAGCTGGTTGGTTTTGGATCTTTTGAAGCAGCGGAACGCGAAGCAAGACAGGGAAGAAATCCCAAGACTGGTGAGACCATGATGATTGCAGCAAGCCGTGTTCCCAAGTTCAAAGCCGGCAAAGCTCTGAAGGATGCCATGAACGAGTAATTCATTTGCAGATGTCCGGTATGATTACCACTCATGATGAGTCAGGGAACAAAAAAGATATAAAACACATGCCGGTATGCATTTTGTGTTTACGGGATATCGGCTCATTTGTCGGGCAGCTCATAGTATACTGTTCTCTTCATCGGATACGTCATGATGCAGGGAATGGTCATGGAAGAATGGAAGAAGGATTCAGAAGATGCGGTTAGATAAATATCTGAAGGTTTCCCGATTGATTAAGAGAAGAACCGTAGCCAATGAAGCCTGTGATGCAGGAAGAGTGATGATCAATGATCGTGTGGCTAAGGCATCTCAGGATGTAAAAGTGGGAGACATTATTGAAATTGGTTTTGGTAATAAAGCCGTAAAGGTGGAAGTCCTGGATATCAGGGAAACCACAAAAAAAGAAGAAGCAAAAGAGATGTTTCGGTATTTATAAGGAAAAGAAAAAAGAAGTCGGATTCGGCTTCTTTTTTCTTTTCGCCCTTTTTGGGGATTCTTATACAGTGAATAGATCGTCCAGATGGTGCATAAGATAAGAAAAAACAAAGGAATTGTGAATGGAAGAAACCAGTAAAGCAACAGGACATTGTTTTCAGCTGGAGGACAGATCCAATGGCCGGGTTACCGGAGTGAAGGAGGTACGTTCCTTCAATGAAAATGAAATTATTCTGGATACGGAACAGGGACTGCTTCATGTAAAGGGCGAAAATCTCCATGTGAAGCGATTGACTTTGGAGAAAGGAGAAGTGGAACTGGATGGTTTAGTGGAGATGATTCAATATTCGGCAGTTCGGGGACGTCGGGCAGAGGGCGAGTCTCTGCTGGCACACTTATTCCGGTGATTCTGGAAGAAGGAAGGCTCTGTCTGATTTCTCTTCTGGCCGGAATGCAAATGATGGCAGTCTATGATTTGCTGCGGATTTTTCGCGGTCTGGTTTCCCATCGGTTCTGGGTGATTCAGGCAGAGGACCTGCTGTATTGGCTGACGGAAGGTCTTATGATATTTACTCTGATGCTGTATGTCAACAGCGGAATCCTTCGATGGTACTCTTTGGCCGCCATGGCTTTGGGAATGATGATATGGAACGGAGGGATCAGTGCTTTCTGTGTGCCGGGAATCACCAGATTTTTTAGATGGATGAAAAGGAGGTGGAAAAAACTAACATCTGTTTTTCGACAAAAGTTAAGGAAAAAGATTGAAAAAGAGAGGAAAAAATAGTAATATTAATGCAGACTTGTCAGTTATTCTGGCAGATATATGGTAAAGTAGTATTCTGTTCCCTGTGAACAAGACAAGGCGGGGACAGTTATCCAAAAATCAGATAAGGTGGCAATATCAGTGGCAGATCGAAACAGAAAAAAACGTAGTTGTAAAAATCCTTACCGTACCAGCATGGGAATGCTGCTGGTTACCGTTGTCGTGCTTTCTTTTCTTTGCGTGATGAGTATTCATATGCATACACTGCAGAATATTGACCGCCGTTATGAGGTTCAGGAGAATGAATTGAGCCAGGAGATTCAGTCAGAAGAAAAAAGAAGCGAAGAACTGGAAGAGTCAAAGGCCTATGTGCAGACTCGTCAGTACGTGGAGCAGATTGCCCGGGAAAAGCTTGGTTTGGTGAATCCCGATGAGACCGTGGTAAAGCCGAGAGGGTAATAATTGCGGATCCCGGAAACCACAGCAGACATCAGAAAGTAACCTTTCGTCGAAAAGAATCAGGATAAACAGAGAAAGCGTCCGCAGATTTCAACAAAGTCTGCGGACCTTTTCTATTATACTGGGGAAAGAACGAGAAAGGGGGATGCGTATGCTGTACATGAATGTTTTGCTGATGGCAGCTGCTTTGGGAATCGGAGTAATAGCCGGAAGAATATCCGGAATAAGGAAACAGAAGGAATGGCGAAAAAATCTGCAGTGGCGACATCGGCTGCGGGAATATGTGATGACACAAAAGATGAGGAGGGCGGCCAGATGCCTTCATCATCTTTCTTTTTCTTTTCAGGAAGATTTGGAAAAAAGTCTGGATCGAATGAATCGGGAAGCAGCCGTCAGTGCCTTAATCCATACAAATGAGCGGATCTGTGATTCCTGCGGACGGTGCAGATCCAGCAAAATGGCCATTCAGAAAGACGCTTATTATCTGCAGTATTTAACGGATACCTTTCAGAAAAACGGAGAAGTGCGGCGGGAGGATATGCCCCAGCTCTTTTCCGAAACCTGCTGTGCTTCCGGCGCTTATATGGTTGCCTTGAATCGGGAGATGGAAAAGAGCCAGGGGCAGAAGGAATGGAAAATGCGGTTTCTGGAGAGTCGGCAGGTTGCAGGGCAGGAATTGGGAGAGTTGGAGGAAATTCTTGGCGAGTTGGCGGGAACTCTGGAAAAGCCGGTGGATGTTACGGAAAAATGGGAAAAATCATTAAAGGACGCCTGCCAGCATCATCACCTGGAATATCGTCGCGGAATGGTCTGTGAAATGGAAATGGGCAGAAAGGAAGTATTTCTTCAGCTTCGTGCCCAGGGAAAGAGATGCATTCCTGCCAGAGAAGCTGTTCAGGCAGTCAGTTGGGTGTTGGGAAAAAACTATCATCTGGTTCCCGGAAGCCCTACTATTATTCGGGATGAGCTGTGCTGTCTGGAACTGGAAGAGGAACCGGAGTATCAGTATGAAGTGGGGATTGCCCAGCGTCCGGCAGAGGGAAGCGATTTATCCGGTGATACCATTTCCATCCTTGGTTTTTCCCGGGGACGTTTGATGATTGGTTTATCTGACGGCATGGGAACCGGCCGTCTGGCCCATGAAGAGAGCAGCCGGGTGATCGAACTATGTGAACAGTTGATGGAAGCTGGAATTTCTTTGGGAACGTCTGGGAGATTGGTGAATTCAGCCGTCTTTTTGAACGAATCGAATCCCCGTCCGGCAACTTTGGATCTTCATATGGTGGATCTTTTCCAGGGGAAAATGGAAAGCCTGAAGCAGGGAACACCGCCCACTTTTCTCTGGAAGAACGGGGAGGTACAGCGACTGGAAACGGAACAGACTCCTCTTGGATGGATGGGAGAAATCGAATCCCAGGTATTAACCACATCCTGGGAGCAGGATGTTTTATTGGTATTCGTGACGGACGGTATTCTGGAAGCTTTTCCGGGAGAGGAAAAGGAGGAATTTCTGGAAGCCGTGCTTTCCCGCATGGATGGAATGGATCCTCAACGGGTGGCAGAGGATCTTCTGGGATTGGCTCAGGAAACGGAACCTCCCAGAGATGATCTGACGGCGGCAGCCGTTTATCTCCATCGGGGCAGAGGAAAGGAGAAAAAACAGGGGATGGCTTCGGACATTGCATGAAATTTAAAAATTTGTTATGATAAGCTGCGAAGTCAAAGCATCAGCGATCAGACGGAGCGGAAAACAATAAAGACGATTTGATAAATAAAATTCAGCGACGAAAAGCGGAAGGAAAAGAGATACAAAGAAGAATAGTATTGGGAGGATCCGAAATGGATGTACTGCAGCAGGTAAGGAGATGGATGGATAAGGAAAAGGTTCCCCAGCCGGGAGATCATATTATTGTCGGACTCAGCGGCGGTGCAGATTCCGTCTGCCTTCTTCTCTGCCTTCAGCTTCTTATGAAAGAAAGAAGGATTACGATTTCCGCTGTACATGTGAATCATCAGATTCGGGGAACATCAGCAGAGGAAGATGCCTCCTTTGCAGAGGCTCTTTGCTGTCGTCTTCAGATTCCTTTTCATCTGAGACGGGAGGATGTGCCTCAATTTGCCAGACAGGAAAACTGTTCTCTGGAGGAAGCAGGACGTCTGATTCGCCGTCGGGTATTTCGGGAAGAAAGAGAAGAAGAAAGAAAATATCATCCGAAGGGGAATATTTATATCGCTCTGGCTCATCATGGAGATGATCAGGCGGAAACTTTGCTGATGAATCTCTGCCGTGGAACGGGAATCCGGGGCCTGGGAGGAATTCCTCCGGTACAGGATGAGTGGATTCGTCCTCTATTGGGGTGCCGTCGGGAGGATATTACTGCCTGGCTTCTGGAACAGGGGGAATCCTGGAGAGAAGATGAATCGAATTCGGAAGATATCTATACGAGAAATCGAATTCGTCATCATCTGATTCCCTGGCTGAACCGGGAAGTGAATGATCAGGCTTCTCTTCATCTCCGGAATCTGGCAGACCAGGCCAGAGAGGTGGACCTTTATCTGGAGGAAGAAGCTCTTCGATGGATGGACTGCCACGGAAGGAAAGAAAGAGAGGAAGATACCGCTTCCGTTTGCTGGAAATTTCCCATGGAAGAATTGAAAATTCTGCCCCAGGCATTGGGAAAAAGGATTCTTCAGAGAGCTATGGAGGATCTTTCCGGGAAGAAGAAGGATATCACATCCCGTCATCTGGAGAGTATCTGGCAGCTTCTGAACATGCAGTCAGGACGGAGAATTTCCCTGCCCTATGGAATGACAGCTCTTCGGAGCTTTGAAGAATTATGGCTGACAACCCGGTCGGAAGCTGCTTTGATCGTGCCGGAAGACCTGGGATTCCATATAAAAACACGCATGTTTTTTAGAGAAAAGGGGCAAAAAATACCGGAAAACCCGTATACGAAATGGTTTGACTATGATAAAATCAAGTGGACTTTACAGTTTCGTTTCCGTGAAACCGGAGATTATCTGGAATTGGCCGGAGGCGGACATAAGTCGGTAAAGAAATATATGATTGACGCCAAAATTCCGGCAGGGAAAAGAAATCAGATTCCGGTATTGGCAGAGGAAAACCATGTACTCTGGGTTGTTGGATACCGGGTCAGCGCAGGCTATGCCGTCTCAGATACAACCAGACGGATTTTGGAAGTTACCGTAGAGAAGAAAAACAGAGTTTCCCAAGAGGAAGGACAGGAGGTCCCAGAATGAAGGAAAAAATTCGCGTATTGATTTCAGAAGAAGATGTAAGTCGAAGAATTGATGAAGTAGCTGCTCAGATTAACCGTGATTATGAAGGAAAGGAGCTTCATTTGCTCTGTATCTTAAAGGGCAGTGTATTTTTCATGAGTGAGCTGGCAAAGAGACTGACAATTCCTGTGACCATGGATTTCATGAGCTGCTCCAGTTATGGATCCGGTACTGTATCCAAAGGCATTGTTCGTCTGAACAAGGACCTGGATGAACCCATTGAAGGAAGAGATGTCATGATTATTGAGGATATCATTGATTCCGGAAATACTCTGTCTTATCTGATTGAACTGATGAAAGCACGGAAACCGAAGAGTCTGAAGCTGTGCACTCTGCTGGATAAACCTTCCCGCCGTATCCATCATGAAGTCGTTGTAGATTATACCTGCTTCGAAGTGGAAGATTTGTTCGTTGTCGGCTGCGGCATGGACGCAGATCAGAAATATCGTAATCTTCCTTATGTCGGTGTGGTTGAATCCGGGGAATAAGGGAATATTTTAGAGATAAGAAAGACCGGGGCTGTGCCGCGGAAAAAGCAAAGGAGATAGATTTTTGAATCGTAATGACAGATCAGTAGTTAGGATTGTGTATCTGGTAGGAATGCTTGCTCTGTTCTTTTTTCTAATGGCAGGAAGCGGTTGGCTGACACTTTCCGGAACAGCAGCTTCCCAAGTAAATTACCAGGATTTTTTGAAGGCTCTGGATGAAGGGGTTATGACGGAAGTCAATGTATATCAAAATGCAGAAGTACCTACCGGAAAGCTGGAATATACTCTTTCCGATGGAAATCGATGCAGATTGAATGTGGCAGACGTTCGTGCAGCAGCAGAACTTCTTGACGAGAAGGGAATTGCCTATTATATGGGGGATGTAAGCAACTCTTATGATATTAAAGTCCTGATCATGGCTTTGATCATTGGTGTACTCATTTTCGCTTTATTCTTCCTTCTTATGAGAAACAGTGCAGCCGGAGGCGGTGGCGGCGGAAACCGAATGATGGATTTCGGTAAAAGCCGTGCTACCATGGTAACGGGAAATGACATTACCTTTGATAAAGTAGCAGGACTCCAGGAGGAAAAAGAGGATTTGCAGGAAATTGTAGATTTCCTCAAAGATCCGGGAAAGTATAATCGTCTTGGTGCCAGAATCCCGAAGGGAGTTCTTCTGGTGGGCCCTCCCGGAACAGGTAAAACGCTGATGGCGAAAGCCATTGCCGGTGAAGCAGGAGTTCCCTTTTTCAGCATTTCCGGTTCCGATTTTGTGGAAATGTTTGTTGGTGTAGGTGCTTCCCGTGTCCGGGATCTCTTTGCCAATGCCAAGAAGAATTCTCCCTGTATTGTATTTATTGATGAGATCGATGCCGTGGCCAGAAAAAGAGGCTCCGGTATGGGCGGCGGCCATGATGAAAGAGAACAGACACTGAACCAGCTTCTCGTAGAGATGGATGGATTTGGTGTAAATTCCGGAATCATTGTTCTGGCGGCGACGAACCGGGTGGATATTCTGGATCCGGCCATCATGCGTCCGGGACGATTTGACCGAAAAATTATGGTGGGACGTCCTGATGTCCGGGCAAGAGAAGAGATTCTTCGGGTTCATGCAAAGGATAAGCCTCTGGCAGAAGATGTGGATCTGGATCGGATTGCGAGAACCACTGCAGGATTTTCCGGAGCAGATCTGGAGAATCTGATGAATGAGGCAGCCATTCTGGCAGCCAAGGAAAGCCGGAGTTTCCTGACTCAGAAAGATATTGACCGGGCCTTTGTAAAAGTAGGTCTTGGTGTGGAAAAGAGAAGCCGTGTAATTTCTGAAAAAGAAAAGAAAATTACGGCTTACCATGAATCCGGTCATGCCATTCTTTTCCATCTTCTTCCCGATGTAGGACCGGTTCATTCTGTGTCGATCATTCCTACAGGTATCGGAGCTGCCGGCTATACCATGCCCCTGCCGGAACGGGATGAGATGTTCCTGACAAAAAGGAAGATGGAACAGGATATCATGGTAGATCTGGGCGGACGAATCGCAGAAGAATTGATTTTCGGTGATATTACCACCGGAGCATCCCAGGATATCAAGCAGGCAACAGAAACGGCTGTCAATATGGTAACCAAATATGGTATGTCGGAAAAAATCGGACTGGTACACTACGGAGATGACGGTGAAGTATTTATTGGCCGGGATCTGGGACATACCAGGGGATACAGTGAAAAGATGGCAGCGCAGATTGACAGCGTAGTAAGAGAAATCATTGATGAAAGCTACGCCAAAGCGAAGGCTGTTCTGATAGAGCATATGGATGTTCTTCATGCTTGTGCCAATCTGCTGTTGGAAAAGGAAAAAATTGATCAGAAGGAGTTTGAAGCTCTGTTCACCAATGAAGAAAAGGAACATTTGTGAGCTTCTGTCCATGAAAAACAATATGAACAGCAAATACTATTTTACAGATGAAACAATACTGTTTCGGCAGCCTGTTCAGCCGGAAATAGGAGATGAGATCGTCCTTCGTTTTCAGGCAGCGAAGGACGATGCTGTCTCCGTTGTTCTGGTATGGAATGGCTGTCGGATGGTTATGAATGTGTCGGAGGAACGGGATTGTTTTCGTTTCTTTGAAGCAAGAGTAAGGGCAGGCAAGGAAAAAGCCTCTTACTATTTTGAAATTTCTGAAGCAGGAAAGACCAAGGGGCTGATGTATTATGATCGGCGCGGATTGGTCGAGAAGACAGAGCCCGGCTTCTCTTTCTGCGTTTTTCCGGGATTTGTGGTACCGGAATGGATTCAGGGAGCCGTCATGTATCAGATCTTTGTGGATCGCTTCTGCAATGGTGATCCTTCCAATGACGTCCTGGAAGGAGAGTATCTCTACCTGAATCACCAGCCGGTGAAACGAATTACGGATTGGAATCAGCCTCTGGAGCTGCTGGATGTGGGACGGTTTTATGGCGGTGATCTCCAGGGGGTATGGAAGAAGTTGGATTATCTTCAGGAGCTGGGAGTGGAAGTCATTTATATGAATCCCATTTTCGTATCGCCCTCCAACCATAAATATGACAGCCAGGATTATGATCACGTGGATCCTCATCTGGCACCCCTTGTGTTGGACGGAGGCGAAGTATTGGACGAGAATGGGGTTTCCAATGATGAGGCAACAAAGTATAAGATTCGGGTTACATCACCGGAAAATCTCAAGAGTGCCAATGAATACTTTATTGCTCTGGTGGAAGAAATTCATCGGAGGGGCATGAAGATTATTCTGGATGGAGTGTTTAATCACTGCGGATCTTTCCACAAGTGGATGGATCGGGAAGGTTTATACACAGAATATGCTGCCAACGATCATGAAAAAGGAGCCTGGCAGTCAAAACGAAGCCGGTATCGGGAGTACTTCCGATTTACGGGGGCTGAGGAGTATGAATCCTGGTGGGATAATCTGACACTGCCCAAGCTGAATTACGAAGGATCCCAGCGCCTTCAGAATGAAATTCTTCGAATTGCCGCCAAATGGGTTTCGCCGCCCTACTGTGTCGATGGATGGCGTCTGGATGTGGCAGCAGATCTGGGACACAGTGAAGCCTTCAATCATACTTTCTGGAAAAAGTTCCGGGATGTGGTGAAGAAGGCCAATCCTAAGGCAGTCATTCTGGCGGAACATTATGGAGATGTGTCTCCCTGGCTTCAGGGCAGGGAATGGGACACGGTGATGAATTATGATGCGTTCATGGAACCGGTAAGTTGGTTTCTTACCGGAATGGATAAACACAGCGATCATTACCGGGCCGATTTGGAAGGAAACGCAGAGTATTTCTGGGATACGATGAAGAAAAACCGGGGGGCCTTTTCCTGGGGATCTTATCTGGGAGCCATGAATCAGCTGGATAATCATGACCATTCCCGTTTTCTTACCAGAACGAACAAAACCTGCGGCCGATTGGCATCGAAAGGAGCTGAGGCGGCATCAAAGGGAATCAATTGGGGGATTTATCGTCAGGGTATTGTTATGCAGATGACCTGGCCGGGAGCACCAACCTTGTACTACGGAGATGAAACCGGCATCTGCGGCTGGACAGATCCGGACAGTCGGAGAACGTATCCCTGGGGAAAAGAAGACTGGCTTCTCATCGATTTTTATAAAAATATGATCCGGATTCACCGGAAAATATCTGCCTGCCGGACGGGATCTCTTCATGGTCTTCTTTTCAGTAATCATTTGATTGCATACGGGCGACGTGATAATCAAAACTGGCTGGTAACGGTGATCAATAAGGATACCAGGGAAAGGGAGGCAGAACTCGACTTGACTTCCATGGGTATCCTGGGGAAGGAAACGCTTTGTCGTGTCATGGAGACCACCGAAAAAAGTTATAATGTGGGGAAAGTATTCTGCTCAGCGGAGAATGGCAAAGTAAAGCTTCTGCTTCCGCCGGTGTCGTCCCGGGTTTATGTCTGCCAGAAAGCAGCAGAACTTCTGTAAAAGTTTTACTTGCATTTCTATTGGAAATGTGCTATAAATAATAACGGTCAGCAGAATTGTTGATCTTTTGGATGGATTCCCGAGTGGCCAAAGGGGACAGACTGTAAATCTGCTGCAGAATGCTTCGGTGGTTCGAATCCACCTCCATCCATCCGGTCTTATCGAAGCATCTTCGGATGCTTCGATTTGTATCCTGGGTAAATGAGGTTCCTTTCGGTTCCTCAGAATAATCGCCGGCATGGCGGAACTGGCAGACGCACAGGACTTAAAATCCTGCGGGTGGCGACACTCGTACCGGTTCGATTCCGGTTGCCGGCATAGGATAATCTGAATGAAAATTTCTGCTTGAGAACTTCATTCAGATTATTTTTTTTATGTAACTTCAGGTTGATTTTTCAGTGATTATTCATGAAGAGGAAAGCTCTTATTTGCAATGGAAAGGAGTGATGATTCGTGTCTGTTCTGAAGACACTGGGCGGTCAGGTAAGGGAATTTACAAAAGATTCGATTCTGACGCCTGTTTTTATGATACTGGAAGTAATCACAGAAATGATGATTCCTTTTTTGATGGCATCCATTATTGATGATGGTGTACAGAAAGGGGATATGCAGCATATTTACCAGGTTGGAGCTTGTATGCTGTTGGTTGCCTTTCTAAGCTTAATCTGCGGTATCCTGGGCGGTAAATTTGGAGCCAGCGCTTCCGCCGGTTTTGCCAGAAATCTTCGGAAAGCCATGTTTACCAATATTCAGACTTTTTCTTTTCAGAATATTGATAAATACAGTACGGCAGGATTGGTTACCCGTCTGACTACCGATGTAACGAACCTGCAGATGGCCTATCAGATGCTTCTGCGTATGTTTGTCCGTGCCCCCTTCAGTTTGATTGTGGCCATGTGTATGTCTTTTTATATCAGTCCCCGTCTGGCATCCATTTATCTGATTGCAGTCATTATACTTGGAACTCTCCTGGTATTGATTATGACCCGGGTTACCGGCTATTTTAACCAGGTATTCAAAAAATACGATGATTTGAATGCCAGTGTTCAGGAAAACATTTCTGCCATTCGTGTGGTTAAGGCATATGTCCGGGAAGATTATGAACGCGAAAAATTCAAAAAAGCCAGTGACAATGTATATCGGATGTTTGTAAAAGCAGAGAAAGTCCTGACTCTGAATGCACCTTTGATGTCCGCAACCGTATATACCTGTATTATTCTGATCAGCTGGGTCGGAGCAAAAATGATAGTCTCCTCTTCGTTGACTACAGGTAACCTGATGAGTCTTCTCACTTATTGTATGAACATACTGGTCAGTCTGATGATGCTTTCCATGGTGTTCGTTATGGTCTCCATGAGTTCTGCCAGCGCCGTTCGTGTAGCAGAGATCATCAATGAGAAGAGCAGCCTGACCAATCCGGAGAATCCTGACTTTGTTGTTCCCGACGGCAGTATAGAATTTCGTCAGGTAAGCTTCCGCTATCAGGGAGCCAGCGGAGATCCGGTGTTGAATCATATTGATCTGAAGATTCGTTCAGGGGAAACCATCGGAATTATTGGAGGAACCGGCAGTTCCAAATCTACTTTTGTGAACATGATCAGCCGTCTTTACGATGTGACGGAAGGTTCTGTTCTTGTCGGAGGCAAGGATGTCAGATGCTACGATCTGGATACTCTGAGAAATAATGTTGCCATGGTTCTCCAGAAGAACGTTCTCTTCTCCGGTACCATTCTGGATAATCTTCGATGGGGAGATGAGAATGCCACGGAGGAAGAATGCATTCACGCCTGCAAGCTTGCCTGCGCCGATGAATTTATCCGGCAGTTCCCGGATCAGTACGATACTTATATTGAACAGGGCGGTACCAACGTATCCGGCGGTCAGAAGCAGAGGCTTTGTATTGCCAGAGCCCTGCTGAAGAAACCCAGGATTCTGGTGCTGGATGACAGTACCAGTGCGGTGGATACGGCAACGGATGCCAGAATCCGGAAGGCATTCCGGGAAGAAATCCCAGGAACAACAAAGATTATTATTGCCCAGAGAATTTCCAGTGTTATGGATGCCGACCGAATTCTTGTTCTGGATAACGGTCAGGTGAACGGTTTCGGAACACATGAAGAGCTTTTGGAGACCAATGCCATTTATCAGGAGGTTTATGAATCTCAGATGAGCGGCGGCGGAGATTTTGATCAGCCGGGAGGTGAGAACTGATGGCCGGGAATACAAGAGTAATGAGAGGTCCGGGAGGAAGAAATCGAGGGCCTAAGCCGAAAGTTAAAAATCCCATGAAGCTGATGAAGCGGCTCATGGCCTACATTATGCAGTATTACAAGTGGCAGATCATCGCGGTGATTATTCTGATTATTGTTGGTGTACTCTGTAATATTCAGGGAACCATGTTTATTCAGACACTGATTGATGATTATATTCAGCCTCTTCTTCTGACGGACAATCCGGATTTCAGCGGTCTTGCCCGGGCCCTGATGAGAGTTGCCGCTTTTTATATCGTTGGAATTCTGGCAACTTTTGCCTATAACCGGATTATGGTTTATGTGACCCAGGGATCCCTGAAACATATCCGTGATGATTTGTTCCAGTATATGGAAGGGCTTCCCATCAAGTATTTTGATACTCATCCTCACGGGGATATCATGTCACTTTATACCAATGATACAGATACTCTTCGTCAGATGATCAGTCAGAGTATTCCTCAGATTCTAAACAGTGGTCTGACTATTATCATGGTATTGATCTGTATGATTACCCTGAGTATTCCTTTAACCTTTCTGACTTTATTTATGGTAGGTGTGATGCTCTTTGTCAGTAAGAATCTGGCGGGGCAGAGCGGAAAATATTTCCTGGAACAGCAGCAGGCTCTGGCAGCGGTGAACAGTACCATTGAAGAAATGATGGAAGGCCAGAAGGTGGTTAAGGTATTCTGTCATGAAGAAAAGAGCATGGAACAGTTCAATGAGCAGAATGAGGAGCTCTTTGTCAGCGCGAAAAATGCTCATACCTTTGCCAACATTATGATGCCCATCAACGGTCAGCTGGGAAATCTGAGTTATGTCCTCTGTGCCATTGTCGGCGGTATTCTGGCTTTGAATCAGTTCATGGGCTTCACTTTGGGCTCTCTGGCCAGCTTCCTGACTTTTAATAAGAGTTTCAATCAGCCGATCAACCAGGTCAGCCAGCAGATGAACAGTATTGTAATGGCTTTGGCCGGTGCAGAACGCATTTTCAAAATGCTGGATGAACCCCAGGAGATCGACGAAGGCTGCGTTACCTTAGTAAATGCAGAGTATGACGGAGATCAGATTCGTGAAGTGGAACATCGGACCGGACATTGGGCCTGGAAGCATCCCTATCCTTCCAAAGGAACCGTAGAATACGTTCCCATGAAGGGACACGTAATTTTTGAAAATGTTGATTTTGGATATGACGATAAAAAAACGGTTCTTCATGGCGTAAATCTGTATGCCCAACCGGGACAGAAAATTGCTTTTGTAGGAAGTACCGGTGCCGGAAAGACTACCATTACGAATCTGATTAATCGTTTTTATGATATTCAGTCCGGAACGATTACTTATGATGACCAGGATATTAAAAAGATTCAGAAGTATCATCTGCGCCGGAGTCTGGGAATCGTTCTTCAGGACACTCATCTTTTCACAGGAACCGTTCGGGAGAATATTCGTTACGGTCGTCTGGATGCCACGGATGAGGATGTGGTAAAGGCGGCAAAACTGGCCAATGCCCATGGCTTCATCCGGCGTCTGCCCCAGGGATATGATACGGTTCTTACTGGTGACGGCGCCAATCTGAGTCAGGGACAGCGTCAGCTTCTGGCCATTGCCCGTGCAGCCATTGCCGATCCGCCGGTACTGATTCTGGATGAGGCAACCAGTTCCATCGATACAAGAACGGAAAAAATTGTACAGAATGGTATGGATCGGCTGATGAAGGGAAGAACAACCTTTGTCATTGCCCATCGTCTTTCCACTGTACGAAACAGTGACTGTATTATGGTCCTGGAACAGGGCAGAATCATCGAAAGAGGAACCCACGATCAGCTGATCGAACAGAAGGGCAAATACTATCAGCTCTATACCGGTAATTTTGAGGAAACAGAATAAGAAAGCAGAATCAGGAAGCGGATTCAGCTTCCATGGATACAGCAAACCGCTGAAAAAGCAGCGTCAGGGAAGCTGCTGAGATGAACGAGAGCTGCGTAAAACAGCAGCGGGAGTGAAACAAGGGAACTTTAGACGAGAACACAGGTGAAAATAACAGAATTATACTGTCAGAAATAAGCATTATATCAGGAGGATACAGAACAAATGGAAGGAATCAGAACAATTCATGCGGCACTTCTTGGAGCCGGTACCGTAGGCAGCGGTGTCTACAAAGTCGTGCAGCGCCAGAAAGAAGAAATGCCTTTCAAAACGGGAGCAAATTTGGAGATATCAAAGGTTCTGGTAAGGGATGCTTCCAAGGAGCGTCCCGGCATCCCGAAGGAATTGTTAACCGAGAACTGGGAAGATATTTTGTCGGATCCGGAAATTGAAATTGTCATCGAAGTAATGGGCGGTATGGAACCGGCCCAGACATATATGCTGGAAGCCATGAAGGCTGGAAAACATGTGGTTACGGCAAACAAAGATCTGCTGGCTGAGCATGGTAAGATTCTGATGGAAACGGCGAAGGCAAATCGTGTGGATTTGATGTTTGAAGCAGCTGTTGCCGGAGGAATTCCCATTATCCGTCCGCTGAAGAACAGTCTCGCCGGTAATAATATTACAGAAGTCATGGGGATTGTGAACGGAACGACCAACTATATTCTGACGAAAATGTCAAAAGAAGGAATGGATTATCAGGAAGCCCTGGATCTGGCTACAGAACTTGGTTATGCGGAAGCCGATCCTACGGCAGATGTGGAAGGTCTGGATGCAGGAAGAAAGATGGCTATTATGGCTTCCATAGCCTTCAACTCCCGGGTAACCTTCGCAGATGTTTATACGGAGGGAATTACAAAAATTACTTCCGAAGATATTCGTTATGCCAGGGAATTCGGCTATGAGATCAAGCTGCTGGGTGTAGCCCGCAACACCGAAACCGGAATTGAAGTAAAGGTGCATCCCATGCTGATTTCTGCAGATCATCCGCTTGCTTCAGTCAATGATGCCTTCAATGCTGTGTTCGTTCATGGGGATGCCGTAGACGATACCATGTTCTATGGCCGCGGAGCCGGTGAACTGCCTACAGCAAGTGCAGTAATGGGTGACCTGATTGATGAAGTTCGTCATATTATCGGAAATACCATCGGATGCAATGTCTGCGGCTGTTATAAACAGCTTCCCATAAAAGAAATCGGAGATTCGAAGAGCCGTTTCTTTATGCGGGTACAGGTAGAAGACAGGCTGGGTGTTCTTGCAGGAATTGCCAGTGTACTGGGAAATAATGGTGTAAGCATTGCCCAGGTGGTTCAGAAGAGAAGCAAGAAGGAAGGAATGGCCGAGCTGGTTGTCATTACGGATGAGGTTGTGGAGCGTCATTTCCAGGATGCTCTTACGGTTTTCTGCAGCATGTCTACCGTGAAGGAAGTATCCAGTCTGATTCGTGTATATCAGTAAGGTATAAGGAGGCAGACAGAGGATCCTTTGGAAGGACAAAATCTCTCTGTTATTATTTAAACAATTTAAAACGCGAAATAAGATAAGAAAATTAACTAAATCGCCAATAAAGTTAATTAAATTCGGTAAACGCGTTGACAATGAAAAACTCGTGTAGTAAAATAATGTCACAAGGGCAAGGGAGCTTCCGAATGAGCACCTTGCCCTTGTCCTATATACGAGAGAGGTGTTGGTATGGAGCGGCTAAAAGAACATGCAAGGAGTATTAATAATTTGTTGGCTCGATATGGAGTGAAATTCGGAATTTACAAAAACGGTACGTTCAAGGAACAGCTGTTCCCCTTTGATCCGATTCCGAGAATTATTCCTAAAAACGAATGGGATTATCTGGAAAAAGGACTGGCTCAACGTGTAAATGCCCTTAATGCGTTTCTTAGGGATATATACGGACCGAAGCAAATTGTAAAAGACGGCGTAGTGCCGGAGGATTTCATATTTGCATCATCAGGTTACCTTCCTCAGTGTGAAGGGATTTGTCCTCCCGGAGGAATTTTCAGTCACATTTCCGGTATCGATCTGGTACAGTCCAAGGATGGAGAATGGTACGTTCTGGAGGACAATCTTCGGGTTCCCTCCGGTGCCTCTTACCCCTTGATTGCCAGAGACCTGACAAGAAGAGCCAGTTCTGAAACTTTTCGCCAGAATTCGGTGATGGATAATCGGAATTATCCTGCAATGCTGAAGGAAATGATGGATTACGCCAATGTGGGAGGAATCAATGTTATTCTGACACCCGGACGATTCAATTCCGCTTATTTTGAGCATTCCTTCCTGGCAGAACGAACCGGCTGTGTGCTGGCAATGAATCAGGATCTTTTTGTTGAGAATAACCGGGTATACTATCGGGATATGGAAGGAAATAAGCAGAAAGTCGGTGCGATCTACCGAAGAATTTCCGATGAATATCTGGATCCCATGACTTTCCTGCCGGAATCTTTGATTGGAGTACCGAATCTGATGGCAGCCTATAAGGCCGGCAATGTGGCCATCATTAATGCACCGGGAAATGGTGTGGCAGATGATAAGGGAATCTACTATTTCGTTCCGAAGATGGTCAAGTACTATCTGAATGAAGAACCGATTTTGAAGAATGCACCTACATATCTTCCTTTCTATGAGGAAGACAGAAAATATGTCCTGGAAAATCTGGACCATCTTGTTATTAAAGATGTGGCAGAGGCCGGCGGTTACGGTGTTGTCTTCGGTGATAAGTTGAATGAGGTGGAACTGGAGAACCTGCGTCATTTGATTGAGAAAGAATCCCGTCGTTTCATCGCTCAGGAAGTCATTGATTTTATCGACCTGAAAATTCTGGATGAAGATGGTGTTACGGAGGTAGAAAGAAAAGCAGATCTTCGTGCCTTTGTTCTTTCCGGAGAAAAAACGGAGGTATGGCCCAGTGGTCTCACCCGTTTCTCAAGAAATCCGGACTCATTTGTTGTTAACTCGTCTCAGGGAGGAGGATTTAAAGATACATGGGTATTATCTCGTTAGAAAAAGCGGACAATTTGTATTGGCTGGGACGATACAGTGAGCGTGTATTTACGACACTAAAAGTCTTTTATGAGTTTTACGATAAGATGTTGGATGAGCAGGAGGATGCTTATCTCGTATACTGCCAGAGAATGGGTATCCCGGATGTTTATCACAGCATGAAAGCTTTTGTTCAGGATTATCTTTACGACAGAAGCAACCCGGATTCGGTTTGTACCAGCATTAACCGGGCCTATGACAACGCCATTGTCCTTCGGGAAGAAATTGGTACCAACACGCTGGGATATATTCAGATGGCATTAGATACTATGAAGGAAAGTAAAATATTTGCCGAGCGTTATCTGCAGCATCAGAAGGTTCTGGATGATCTCTATGCATTCTGGGGCTGCGTGGATGATGAAGTGGAAGACGAGGAAAACCGCAATATTATGAAGACCGGCCGTTATGTGGAAAGACTGGATCTGGGAATGCGGTTGGACCTGGAGTATAAAGAACTGGATAAGTGTTACAGAAAACTGTCCAGCCGAATCCGTCGTCTTCGCCGTCCCTACAATGATGCCAGATTGTATCAGTTGGGCCAGATCATGGCAAGGAAAGATAAATGGAAAGAAGAGGCCAATCAGGCACTGTTCTGTGTAAATACATTATTTGAGGTGGATTGATTGAAAAAATTGAACTTCTCTTATGAAGTAGAATATTCCTTCAGTCAGCCGGTTACCGATCATTGTTATGCACTTCGCATATTACCGGAAACAAATGAAGAACAGGGAATTTATGCCTCCGAATATAAGATATCCGGAGGCAATTCCTGTTTGGAAAATGGGGACGAAGTATGGGAAGTTTCAGAAGGCTGCGGCAGTGTGACCGGCAGAGATGGTTTTGGGAATCCCTTAATTGTGGGACGTCTGGAAGTTCCCCATGATTATTTTCGATTTTCTGTAACGGGAAGTGGTTATATCGACCGAAGCGGCAAGGGCAAATCGGCAGAGTCGGTTTCTCCTGTTTATCGTTTCCCTACGGATCTCACCAGACCGGGAGACGAGCTTCGGCGCTTTTTTGCGGCAAATCAGGAGATGGTTCAAGGGCTGAGCAAAGGAAGCAGAGACCGGGTCATGGCCTGGATGCATCTTCTGATGGAGAATTTTTCATACTTTTCCGGTGTAACCGGAATTCATACAACGGCAGAAGAGGCTTTGAAAGGCGGCTCCGGAGTATGTCAGGATTATGCACACATTTTGCTGGCACTTTTGAGAATGGACGGAATTCCTGCCCGTTATGTGGCGGGAATGATGATTGGTGAAGGTGCAACCCATGCCTGGTGTGAAGCCTGGTGCGAAGGATCGTGGGTGAGCATTGATCCCACCCATGACAGAAAATGTGATGATAATTATATCGAAGTAGCCCGGGGCAGAGATTACCGGGACTGCATTATGGACCGGGGCTGTTTTAAGGGCTATGCTCTGCAGACTCAGACGGTTCGGGTTTCCGTCCAGGAAGCTCAATCCATTCCCGTGGGACGGTGGAGGCTTGGTGTTTAAAGAGAAAAGACGGAAATCTGATCTGAGATCCGATCGGATCAGCCGAAAAGAAGAGAGCCCTGTTTTTCTCGGCTGATTGGAAAATGCAGAAAAGAGATATGGAAAAAGAAATACTGAGGATTAAGTTATGATATTAGATGTGGCAAATGTTGCTCTTCCTGTGGATGAGCGCCTTATGATACGAAAACAGAGACTGGAACCTCTGGAAAAGAAGCCAGGGCAGAAAAGGATATGTATTGTTACGGGTATCCATGGTGATGAGCTGGAAGGACAGGCGGTATGTTATCGTCTGCTGAATGAAATCCGCGGGAATATGGAGTATCTGAATGGAACGGTGGACCTTTATCCGGCCATGAATCCCTTGGGGATTGACTCCATTACCCGGGGAATTCCTCTGTTCGATCTGGACATGAACCGGATTTTCCCCGGTGATGATGCAGGAACCGTGGCAGAATATGCGGCAAATCAGGCTGTCAAGGATATTTCCGGAGCGGACATGTGTATTGATATTCATGCCAGCAATATTTTTCTGAGAGAGATTCCTCAGGTTCGTATCAGTGAGGCAACGGCACCGATTCTGGTTCCTTATGCCAAAAAGATTAACGTGGACTTCATCTGGGTACATGCGTCAGCCACTGTTCTCCAGTCCACTCTGGCTCATACCATGAACAGCCGGGGGGTACCTACCCTTGTTGTGGAGATGGGAGTAGGAATGCGGGTTACCAGGGAATACTGCGATCAGCTGACAGCAGGAATTTTCAATCTGATGAGTGATATGGGAATCTGGACCGGTCCTGTAACCCAGGTGAGGGAGCCGATTATTTCGGAAGACCGGGAAGTGGGCTTTGTCAATGCAGAAGCTTCCGGACTATTCCTTCCCAGTGTGGATTTCTGGACCAACGTGGTAAAGGGACAGCATATCGGCGATATTGTAAATCCTTTGACCGGTGACGTGGAGCAGCGGGTGGAAGCCTGCACAGATGGTATTCTGTTTACTCTGCGTGAATATCCGATGGTATATCAAGGGGCTCTGCTGGCCCGGATCCTGGGAGGTGCGGAACTTGCGTAAGGAAGTATTATATTCCATGCGTTCCATTTATCGGGACGATCTGGAAGTACTGGGCTATCGTTTCGGCAGCGGCCGGAAAACGGCCTGTATTATTGGCGGACTTCGAGGCAACGAAGTTCAGCAGATGTATATCTGCTCGCAGATGATCAAGATTCTCTCTGCTCTGGAGGAAGAGGGAAAGATTCGTCCAAACAATGAAATACTCGTCATTCCTTCGGTAAACCATTATGGTATGAACATTGGAAAACGTTTCTGGGGAGTAGACGGTACGGACATCAACCGGATGTTTCCGGGCTATGACCAGGGCGAAACGACTCAGCGGATTGCTGCCGGCGTGTTTGATGTAGTGAAGAATTACAAATATGGTATTCAGCTTTCCAGCTATTATATGAAGGGAGAATTCATTCCCCACGTTCGGATCATGGCCACTGGTTATCAGAATGTGGATTTGGCAAAGCAGTTTGGTATGGAATACGTGGCACTGCGGACTCCCAAGCCTTTTGATACGACAACATTGAACTATAACTGGCAGATTTGGAATTGTGAAGCTTTTTCCTTGTTTACTGCAGAAACCCAGAAAATTCATCCGGAAGGAGCCCGGGACGGTGTGGAAGCCATTCTCCGGTTCCTCAAGTACCGAGGTGTTCTGGATGTGGAGGTCAGCAAAGGTTTTGCGAATCCCAGCATTGTTGGCAGCGAAGATATGATTGTAGTTCGTTCCGGTGCCGGTGGAATTTATGAACGTTTGAAAGGACAGGGAGATTCCATCTACAAAGGGGAAGTCATGGGACGGATCGTTCATCCTTATGAGGGAACCGTACTGGATGATGTGGTGTCTCCTGTGGACGGAAAGGTATTTTTTGCTCATCGGGCACAGATGGCCATGGAACATGAAGTTCTTTTCAAAGTGATTGCAGAAAAATAAGAGAATTTTGAAAAACGCGAAGAGAAACCAGGGGAGGGAAAGAAGCACTTTTTCTTTCCTGTCGGGTAAAATTAGTGAAATTATGGAATAGTGCTTCCTTTTTCGGAAAATTCGATGTATACTAGAGACATAATTGATTGAATTGATCTATGAAAATGGAGGTCGATGTATGGTTATTTCTGCGAAAGAGATGCTGCAAAAGGCAAGAGCTGAAAAGTATGCAGTGGCTCAGATTAATATCAACAATCTGGAATGGGCAAAATCTGCTTTGACAGTGGCGCAGGAGCTGGAGTCTCCGATTATCCTGGGCTGCACAGAAGGCGCCGGAAGATATATGACCGGATATAAGACTGTAGTAGGTATGGTGAATGGAATGCTGGAAGAGATGAAAATCACGGTTCCGGTAGCCCTTCACCTGGATCATGGCAGCTATGAGCATTGTTATCGTTGTATTGATGCCGGTTTTATGTCTATTATGTTTGATGGTTCCCATTATCCCATTGAAGAGAATCTGGCAAAGACAAAAGAACTGGTGGAAGTATGTCATTCCAAAGGAATTTCCCTGGAGGCAGAAGTTGGAGCAATCGGAGGAGACGAAGATGGCGTATCTGCTGCCGGAGAATGTGCAGATCCGGAAGAGTGCAAGATGATTGCAGATCTGGGAGTTGATTTCCTGGCTGCCGGTATCGGCAATATACATGGACAGTACCCGGCTGACTGGCCCGGATTGAGCTTTGAAACTCTGGAAGCAGTAAAGAATAAAGTTGGCGAGGAGCTTCCTCTGGTTCTTCATGGAGGTACCGGAATTCCTGCTGACATGATTCAGAAAGCAATTTCTCTCGGTGTATCCAAAATCAATGTAAATACGGAGTGCCAGCTTTCTTTTGCAGCAGCAACCCGTAAGTACATAGAAGAAGGAAAAGATCGTCAGGGCAAGGGCTTCGATCCCAGAAAACTGCTCCTTCCCGGTGCAGAAGCAATCAAAGTTACTGTTCGTGAGAAACTGACTCTGTTTGGATCTGTTGGAAAGGCCTGATGAGAAAAGGATATCCTTTTCCGTCTGTGAGCAAGTATTTTGAAAGACAATAGGATGATGACCGCAGGGAGGCAGCGAGCTGCCGGAACCTGAATGACCGGAGTATTTTCCGGAAGGGCTTCATCAAAATATGACCAATCGCAAAGGGGCGGATGTATAGGAATCATCTGCCCCTTTGAACTTATAGAAGCAGTCTTATAAAACCGGTGATGCGATTTTTTGCAGATTGGCAAGGGGAAAACTGCCCTTACTTTATAAAATAAAATATTATGGATAAAAATTAAACATTTTAAAGAAAAGTACTTGAAATACTTGATAAAATGTTGTAAAGTATGTCCATGAGAAAAATACAAACTCATAGTATTTTGAAAAAAATGACGGAACAATCAGTAATGATTTAAGCCTGTCTGATAAAAGGATAGAAAAATCAATAACTGATGTGATTGGTAAGTCAATATCATTCAAGGAGGACGAATCAAATGAGTGAAGTATACAATGTGGCTGAAATTTTTGGTACCGATGTTTTCAATGATACCGTGATGAAGGAACGCCTTCCCAAAAATATTTACGCGGATCTCAAGCGTACAATTAAAGAAGGAAATGAATTGAGTCCTGCAACAGCAGAGGTTGTCGCCAATGCTATGAAAGATTGGGCAATTGAAAAGGGTGCTACCCATTATACTCACTGGTTCCAGCCGTTGACCGGAGTTACTGCTGAGAAACATGATTCGTTTATTTCTGCTCCTACTGAGGACGGAAAAGTTATCATGGAGTTTTCCGGCAAAGAACTGATCAAAGGTGAACCGGATGCATCTTCTTTCCCTTCCGGCGGTCTTCGTGCTACTTTTGAAGCAAGAGGCTATACAGCCTGGGACTGCACCTCCCCTGCATTCTTAAAACATGATGCAGCAGGAACCGTTTTGTGTATTCCCACTGCTTTCTGCTCCTACACCGGTGCGGCCC
>JAQXIM010000019.1 GCA_029007785.1 Clostridiales bacterium
TACAGTCGGGAAGGTCTTCCTGCGTATTCATTGAAGAGTTCCGATAATTCCCGATTGAATTCGGGATCCTTTTTGTAATGATTATATGCTTCTTCCAGCTCAATCACTGCATTCATCAATGTTTCCGGTATATATTGTCCGCCGTGAATGCCGAAGCGTCCATTTGGATTTGTCATATCACTAGTCCCTCTCTTATCTTTTTTTCAGTCTTTTTTCTCTGTCTTTTTTCTCTGTCTTTTTTATTATGTTCTCTTCTGTCATTCTTTTCTATTTGAATATGTTTCTGATGTCCTTTTTTGTACTGCCCTCTCATAATCTCATCTTGCCATTGCTTTGGTCATTCACCTTTCAGCTCGGCAAGTTTTGCTTTTTTGTCGGCAGCTCTCATCAATGTTTCACCAATCAGAACGGCATCAGCACCGATCTTGCGAAGCTTTGCCACATCTTCACCATTTTTCACACCACTCTCAGAGACAAAAAGTATCTCCTTCGGAATCATTCGGCGAAGTCTTGCACTGTTTTCTGTATCCACAGTGAAATTCTTCAGATTTCGGTTGTTGACACCGATGATTCGGGCACCGGCTCTAAGAGCCATACTTACTTCTTCCTCGTCATGGGCTTCCACCAAAGCAGACAGTCCCAGTCGGTCGCAGATTTGAATATAATCACGGATCTGTTCTTCCGCCAGAATCGAACAGATCAGCAGCACCGCCGAGGCACCCAGAATTTTTGCTTCGTATATCATATATTCATCCACGGTGAAATCTTTTCGCAGACAGGGAATGGATACCGCCGAGGCAATTTCTTTCAGGTATTTCTCTGATCCAAGGAACCATTTCGGCTCCGTTAATACGGAAATACAATCAGCACCAGCCCCTTCATAATCTTTTGCAATCTGAAGATAGGGAAATTCCGGAGCAATCACTCCTTTGGAAGGAGACGCCTTTTTGCATTCACAGATAAAGGAAATTCCATCTTTTTTTAGTGCATTTTCAAAGGCAAAGCTTCCTTTCGGAAGAGCCAAAGCCTGTTCCCGGATCTCATCCAAAGTCACTCGCTTTTTGGCCTCTTCCACACGTTCTCTTGCATGATTGGCAAGCTGATCGAGAATGGTCATTCCTCCACCTCCGGACGGTTGCTGACTTCAATGAATTTCTTCAGAGTTTCCAGGGCTTCGCCGGAATCAATGATTTTTGCTGCCAGAGCAACACCGTCCTTCATGGTTTCTGCCTTTCCTCCAATATAGAGAGCGGCACCGGCATTCATAAGAACCGCATTTCTTTTGTGTCCCTTGGCTCCGCCCAGAATATCCAGGGTAATCTTAGCATTTTCTTCCGGTGCGCCTCCCTTCAGATCCTCTTTGGTACAGCGTTCAAAACCGAAATCCTCCGGAGTGATCACATAGGATTTGAACCATCCGTCCCGAATTTCACATACTTTGGTGGGAGCACTCATGGAGATTTCATCCAGTTTATCCTGTCCATATACCACCATGCCCCGTTTCACACCCAGGTTAATCAATACCTGAGCCAGAGGTTCTACCAGATATTCATCATACACACCGAGAAGCTGCATGGAAGGGGTTCCGGGATTCGTCAGAGGTCCAAGAATATTGAACACGGTACGGAATCCTAATTCTTTACGAATCCCACCAACATATTTCATGGAAGAATGATATTTCTGAGCGAAGAAGAAGCACATTCCAACTTCCTTCAGCAATTCCACACATCTTTCCGGACTCTGCTGGATATTTACCCCCAGAGCTTCCAGACAGTCTGCCGTTCCGCACTGGGAGGAAGCGGCACGGTTGCCATGCTTTGCTACCTTCATGCCTCCGGCTGCTGCCACAAGAGCAGAAGTTGTGGAAATGTTAAAGCTGTGAGCATTATCTCCGCCGGTTCCTACGATTTCAAACAATTCCATATCCGTTTCCACTTTCGTGGCATGTGCTCTCATGGCCGCTGCACATCCGGCAATCTCATCGGTGGTCTCCGCTCTGGCGCTTTTGGTAGAAAGAGCTGCAAGAAAGGCAGCATTTTGCGTAGGAGAGGTTTCGCCGCTCATGATTTCGTTCATCACGGTATAGGCTTCATCATAGGTCAGGTCTTCTTTATTTACAATCTTAACGATGGCTTCTTTAATCATAGCTTAAATCTCCTTTAAAAAATTTTTTAACATAGTCTTTCCGTCTGGTGTCATGATGGATTCCGGATGGAACTGCACTCCGTAGATGGGATACTCCTTATGCTGAACAGCCATTACCTCTCCGTCCTCCGTAACAGCTGTAATTTTCAGACAATCGGGAATCGTCTCGGGATCTGCTGCCAGGGAATGATACCTGGCAACAGGAGCCTTCTCCGGACAGCCCTGAAACAGGGGACAATCCCCATCCAATTTCACTTCCGACTGCTTTCCGTGCATTAATTCACTGGCATAGGTAACGACAGCACCGTAGGCAGCGCAGATGGCCTGATGTCCCAGACATACTCCCAGGGTAGGAATCGTTTTGCTCAATGTTTTCGCCGTTTCCATAACAACTCCGGCATCCTCCGGTCTGCCGGGACCAGGTGAAAAAATAATACGATCCGGATTCAGTTCCCGAATCTCTTCCACGGTCATTTCATCATTACGAATGACCTTGATATCCGGATCAATTTCACCAATGTATTGATAAAGATTATAGGAAAAGCTGTCATAATTATCGATCAGTAAAATCATACTTCCACCTCCTGTGCATACTCCAATGCCTTGAGGGATGCTTTTGCTTTATTCATGCATTCTTCAAATTCTTTTTCGGGTACCGAGTCTGCAACAATACCGGCTCCGCTTCTGACAAAGACCTTGCCATTTTTCTTATAGGCAATACGAATGGCAATACATGTGTCCATATTTCCGGTAAAATCAATGTAGCCTATCGCTCCGCCGTAAATGCCTCTCTTGTTGTTCTCCAGATCACCGATGAGCTGGCAGGCCCGAATCTTCGGTGCACCGGATAAGGTTCCGGCAGGAAGTACAGCTTCAATGGCATCCAGAGCATCCTTATCTTCCCGGATCTCTCCCCGAACGGTGGAACCGATATGCATAACATGGGAAAAACGAACAATGGTACGAAGTTTTTCCACCTGTACTGTGCCGAACTTACTGATTTTTCCCAGGTCATTACGGCCAAGATCCACCAGCATATTGTGTTCCGCCAATTCCTTCTTATCATCCAGAAGCTCTTTTTCCAGAGCCTGATCCTCTTCTTCCGTCTTTCCCCGGGGTCTCGTGCCGGCAAGGGGGAAGGTATGTACCACGCCGTTTTCCAGTTTTACCAGAGTTTCCGGTGACGCACCGGCTACTTCCACATCGGTGCCGGAAAAATAAAACATATACGGAGAAGGATTGATGGTTCGCAGAACCCGGTAGGTATTCAGCAGGCTTCCCTCGAAGGGAGCACTGAGACGGTTGGAAAGTACAATCTGGAAAATATCTCCTTCCCGAATGTGATACTTTGCTTTCTCTACCATCTCACAGTATTCTTCTTTGTTAAAGAGAGGCGTTACTTCACCCAGCAGCTTTCCGCCCTCTTCCTTTTTCTTTTCACCATTCCGAACCAGTTCTGTCAGCTGCTTCAGTTCCATGACGGCTTTATTATAGCCGGTTTCCGGATTGTCCAGAGGCATATTTACAATAAAGATCAGTTTCTGTCTGACATGATCAAAGGCAATCACCTTATCAAAAAGCATCAAATCCACATCCTTGAATGCCTCCGTATCATCCACATCTCGTTTTACTGTGGGTTCACTGTAGGTCAGATAATCGTAGGAAAAGTATCCTACCAGACCACCGGTAAAAGAAGGAAGGAAATCAAATCGGGGACTCTTATAATCCGCCAGAATCTGTCTCAGATAATCGGAAGGATTCTTTGTCTGAAACCGAAGATTTCCCACTTTCATCTCACCGTCTGCGCAGACAATTTCCATTTTCGGATCGTATCCAAGGAAGGTGTAACGTCCCCATTTTTCATTGGAAGCCGCAGATTCCAGCAAATAACAGTGAGTCGAAACATTTTTCAATACTCTCATTGTCTCAATGGGTGTCGTAAAATCTGACAGAATTTCACAGCTGACAGGCACTACATTATACTTGCCTTCCAAGGCGATTGCTCTGACCTCATCTAAAGTCGGAAGAATTTTCATAATCTCCTACCTCCAAATAAAAACTCTTTTGAGTATCTCCCAAAAGACGAAAAAAAGTCCCTGACAGAATACTCTTCTGTCAAGGACGAATAGAAATCTTATCCGCGGTGCCACCTTGAATTCACGGTATAACCCGTGCACTTAGCAGGATACCAATATATCCCCGGCAAATGACGTCTGCCTCCAACGTCGCAGAATACTCTGTGGAAATCACATTTGACTGCGCCCTCAGCGGTCCATTTGACAACTTGTTTCTCACCTGAATCTCAGCATCTCAGGCTCTCTGTAAAGGCATCATTGCCGTTATCTCCGCTTCAACGGTTTATCATATCAAATTATGGAATAATCATAGCACTCTCCTGATGAATTGTCAATGGATGAACAAAAGAAAAACTACGTTCAAAATCCACGCTGCTATAAAGTGGAGGTCATTACATATTGTCTAAAATAATCATCTTTTTCCCCTAGAGAAAATCCCCTCGAGGTACAGGAATAGGGACATGTAATCTATTGCAGAACACTCCCTGTCCTTC